>JAFXCU010000173.1 GCA_017521345.1 Ruminiclostridium sp.
CCCCAGGGCGGCCGCAAGCACCCCCACCAGGAGTTCATCCAGGTGAACACCCGCAACATCCTCTTCATCTGCGGCGGCGCATTCGACGGCGTGGAGAAGATCATTGAGAAGCGGGTCAACCAGAAGGGCGTGGGCTTCGGCGCTGAGATCATGAGCAAGGATGAGCGCAAGGAGCGCAACGTCCTGGGCCAGATCCAGCCCCATGACCTGCTGAAGTTCGGCATCATCCCCGAGCTCATCGGCCGTCTGCCTGTCATCACCGCCCTGGAGCCCCTGAGCCGGGAGGACCTGGTGAAGATCCTCACCGAGCCCAAGAACGCTCTGGTGAAGCAGTACACCAAGCTGCTGGAGTACGACATGGTGGACCTGGTCTTTGACGAGGGTGCCCTGGAGGCCGTGGCCGACCAGTCCATGGACCGGGGCATCGGCGCCCGTGGTCTGAGAGCCGTGCTGGAAGGGGTCATGACCCAGATCATGTACGATATCCCCTCTGACAGCACCATCACCGAGGTCCATGTGACCCCTGAGAGCGTCAAGGACGGCAAGGAGCCCATCCTGGTCCGTGACCCTGACCGGGCACCCCGTCCCCGCCTGGGGGCAGCAGCCCTCAAGGCCCAGGCCGGCGGCAAGCAGGACCTGATGTAACCTAAGCACGCAAGCAGGGCGGAGGGGAAACTCTCCGCCCCTTCCTGCATTTTTACACGCACGAAATCCCAAGAAAGGAAGTGAATTGCTTTGCACGAAGAGAAAGACATCCAGCTGTTCAGCCTTCCCACCCTGGCTCTGCGGGGGCTGACGGTTTATCCTAAGATGATGGTCCACTTTGACGTGGGCCGCGAGACCTCCATCAAGGCCCTGGAAGAGGCCATGAGCAAGAACCAGTATATCTTCCTGGTGGCCCAGAAGGACATCCGGGTGGAGGCCCCCGACAAGAACCAGCTCTTCACCATCGGCACCGTCTCCGCCGTCCGGCAGATCCTGCGCCTGCCCGGCAAGAACGTCCGGGTCATGGTGGAGGGCCAGTTCCGTGCCCGGCTCCACAACCTGACCCAGCTGGAGCCCTATCTGGTGGCAGATATCGAGCAGATCGAGATCCTCACCGAGACCGAGACCCACAACACCACCCTCCGGGCCGAGGCGGCCATCCGCCAGGCCTATGAGCTCTTTGACCGGTATGCCGAGCTGGCGCCCAAGAACGCCAACAACGACATGCTCATGAACATCATGTCCAGCCAGGACCCCGGCTATATTGCCGACTTCATCGCCCAGAACATCTCCATGCGAGTTCTGGACAAGCAGTCCATCCTGGATGAGCTGCGCCCGGTCCAGCGTCTGAACAAGATGAACCGACTCCTCCGCCGTGAGGTGGACATCCTGGAGATGGAGCACAGCATCCAGCGCCGGGTCCAGGAGAACATGACCCAGCACCAGAAAGACGCCTACCTGCGGGAGCAGGTGCGGGTGATCCAGGAGGAGCTGGGTGACGATGGGGACAGTGAGATCCTCATCTATAAGAAGCGCATCGCTGAGGCCAAGCTGCCGGAAGAGGTGGAAAAGAAGCTTCTGAAGGAAGTGGCCCATCTGGAGAAGCAGCCCTTCGGCTCCCAGGAGGGTTCCGTCCTGCGGAACTACCTGGACGTCTGCCTGGAGCTGCCCTGGAACAAGAAGTCCAAGGAGCGGGTGAACGTGGGCGCAGCCCGGAAGATCCTGGATGCTGACCACTTCGGCCTGGAAGAGGTCAAGGAGCGCATCCTTGAGTTCCTGGCCGTCAAGCAGCTGGCCCCCGACCTGAAGGGCCAGATCATCTGCCTGGTCGGCCCTCCCGGCGTGGGCAAGACCTCCATCGGCATGTCCGTGGCCCGAGCTCTGAACCGGGAGCTGGCCCGCATCTCCCTGGGCGGCGTCCACGACGAGGCTGAGATCCGCGGCCACAGAAAGACCTACGTGGGCGCTATGCCCGGCCGCATCATGAACGCCCTGCGTCAGGCAGGCACCAATAACCCCCTGCTGCTGCTGGACGAGATCGACAAGCTGGGCACCGACATGAGAGGCGACCCCGCCTCCGCTCTGCTGGAGGTCCTGGACGCCGAACAGAACGGCTCCTTCCGGGACCACTTTGTGGAGCTGCCCTTCGACCTGTCCGATGTCATGTTCATCACCACCGCCAACACCACCTCCACCATTCCCAAGCCTCTGCTGGACCGTATGGAGGTCATCGAGCTGGCCAGCTACACCGATGAGGAGAAGCTGCAGATCGCCCGGAACCACCTGATCCCCAAGCAGCTCAAGCGCCACGGTCTGAAGAAGACCCAGCTGAAGCTCACCGACGACGGCATCCGGGAGATCATCGTGTCCTACACCCGGGAGTCCGGCGTGCGCATCCTGGAGCGGGAGCTGGGCTCCCTCTGCCGGAAGGCCGCCATGGCCATCGTGGAGAAGAAGACCAAGACGGTCAGCGTCAACGGGGACAACCTGGAGACCTGGCTGGGCCCCCGGAAGTATCACCCCGAGAAGAATGGCCTGGAGAACCAGGTGGGCGTGGTCAACGGCCTGGCCTGGACCTCCGTGGGCGGCACCCTGCTGGAGGCCGAGGTCAACGTGGTGGACGGCACCGGCAAGATCGAGATCACCGGCAACCTGGGCAAGGTCATGCAGGAGTCTGCCAAGGCAGCCTTCACCTATATCCGCAGCCGTGCCCTGCAGCTGGGTGTGGACGTGAATTTCTATAAGGAGAAGGATATCCACGTTCACTTCCCTGAGGGTGCAGTCCCCAAGGACGGCCCCTCCGCCGGCATCACCATGTGCACCGCCATGGTCTCCGCCCTCACCGGGATCCCCGTCCGGGCAGACGTGGCCATGACCGGTGAGATCACCCTCCGGGGCAGAGTCCTGCCCATCGGCGGCCTCCGGGAGAAGTCCATGGCCGCCCTGCGCAACGGCATCCACACGGTCATCATCCCCAAGGACAATGAGAGCGACCTGGAGAAGATCGACCAGACCGTCCGCAACGCCCTAACCTTCATCCCTGTGTCCCATGTGGACCAGGTCCTGGCAGAGGCCCTGGAGAAGCCTCCTCTGGCCGCTCCCGCCAAGGCGGACGAGTCCATTCCCGGCGGCATGGCCGGGGTGGAGACCCGTACCCCCATCCAACAGGCATAAACCAGTGTCGGAGCATCCCACGGCCGGGATGCTCCGGCGGTACATTGAGAGGGACCTATGAAACTGAATACCCAGAACGCAGAGTTCATCCGCTCTGCGGCCAAACTGTCGGACTGCCCCCGGGATATCCTTCCCCAGATCGCCTTTGCAGGCCGGTCCAACGTGGGCAAGTCCTCGGTCATCAACCGGCTTCTGAACCGGAAGAACTTTGCCCGGGTGGGTTCCGCCCCTGGCAAGACCACCCACATCAACTACTTCCGCATCGACAAGAAGGTCTACTTCATCGACCTGCCCGGCTACGGCTACGCCAAGGTGTCCAAGCAGGAGAGAGCACGGTGGGGCAAGCTTATCGAGGATTGGTTTGCCGACACCAGCCTGCTGACCCTGGGCATCCAGCTGGTGGACATCCGCCACAAGCCCACCGCCGATGACTGTAATATGGTGGAGTGGTTCAAGGCCAGCGGCAAGCCCTTCGTGGTGGTGGCCAACAAGCACGACAAGATCAAAAAGAGCGAGTGGGAACCCAACGTGGCCCGGATCCGTGAGGTCCTGGACCTGCCCGAGGAGGTCCCCGTGATCTCCTTCTCCGCCGAAAAGGGAACCGGTAAGGATGAACTGATGGCCCTCATCCTGGAGCACATCGAGGCCACCACCGGCGGCGAAGCCATCGCCGAGAGCAACTAAGAGAGCGAATAAGAGAGGAACGAGTCATGAAACGCATTTGGGGCATTTTTATCTATGCGATTTTGGCAGGTTTCTGCATCGGCCTGGGCGGCACCGTCTTCCTGCGGCTGAAGGACGCCTTCCCCGGCGGCAACGTGGTGGGGGCCCTGCTGTTTACCATCGGCCTGTTTGTGGTCTGCACCCGGGGCTATGCCCTGTACACCGGCAAGGTCTGTTATCTCTTCGATAACCCTCCGTCCTATATTCTGGACATCGTGGTCATCTGGGTGGGTAACCTGGTCGGCTGCGCCCTGATCTCCTGGATGGAGAACTGCACCGGCATCACCGGGGCGGAGGCGGGCATCAACGTCACCGCTGCTGCCCTGGTCCAGGGTAAGATGGAGGCATCCTACCTGAGCCTGTTCATCCTGGGCATCCTGTGCAACATCTTCATCTTCATCGCTGCCAACGGCTACGCCACCAACCCCCACGAGGTGGGCAAGTATATCGCCCTCTTCCTGGGCGTCAGCGTGTTTATCCTCTGCGGCACGGAGCATAGCGTGGCAGATATGTACTACTTCACCGTGTCCGGGGTCCTGTACGAACAGCCCGGCGAGTCCTTCCTGCGCCTAGGCGTCATCACCCTGGGCAACCTGGTGGGCGGCGTGTCCTTCCCTCTGTTGGAGAAGTGGAAGGCCAACCTGGACAAAGCCTGATAAAACAGAGAAAAGCCATGACCCGGAGAGGGGTCATGGCTTTTTTTATAGAGTCGGGGGTATGTCGGACCGGGCATTCCGGCGGCTGATGGCCCCCAGCTGCCGGAGGGTCCGGAAGAGGAAGGACCGGGTGTCCGGGTCCAGCTGCCGGGCGGCCCCCATCATGGCGGGCAGATGGGTCTGCCAGTCGGTCTTCAGATCCTCCAGGGAGGACAGGTCGGTGGTGGTGAGGATGTCATACAGAGCGTCGATGAACCGCTCCCGCTGGGATGGTTCCACCCCCTGGATCCACTGGTCCAGGGTCCGGTCCCAGTGGATGGCATCGTCGGTGAGCTGGGCAGGGGCGAAGTCCAGGTTCTCCACCGCCCAGGAGAAGGGGTCATGCTGGAGGACACTCCGCTGGGTGCTTTGAATCACCCGGCAGGGCTCGCTTTCCAGGAGGAGGCCCACCAGGGAGGACTGAGGGACGGTCTTCTCCACTTTGCCCCGGATGGCCTGGTAGCCGGGGGACTGGAGGAAGGAGGCCGGGAAGCCGGGGCCATCGTGGGACCAGACCTGCCGGATACGGCTCTGGACCTGGGAGGAGACCGAGGCAGCGCCATAAACCGCCAGGTTGCCCCCCTTGGAGTGCCCGCCCACCAGCAGGTCCCCGGCGCAGTGGCTGGCGGCCTGGGTGAGATACCGGGCGGCCTGGGTCTGAGAGGGGACAGGGGAGAGGAAGGCCATGTTGAAGTTTTCCTTCCAGCCCACCAGGGAGGTGTCGGTGCCCCCAAAGGCCACGTAGCTCAGGTCGGACCGGAGCTGGAAGGTCACGGCGGTGAACTGCATCTCCTGGCCCAGATCCATTCGGCTGGTGTAGCCCATGAGACGGACCTCCCGGAACCGGGGGCTGGCCGCCAGGGCGGTGAACAGGGTCCTGGTGCCGGCCGGGTCCCACAGGCCCTGGAAGAGGGAGGGGAAGAGCTCTGCCCGGAAGAGGTCCCGCAGGGGAAGGCCCACCCAGTTGTGGAGAGAGTGGGCCTGGAGGGGAAACCGGAAGTTGGCCACCCAGGAGAGGATGAGACTATCCACCGGGCCAAAGGGCTGGGCGGTGAAGGTCTCCAGCCGTTCTTCTGCATAGGAGATGATGTTGTTCATGGGGATGCTCCTTCCGGTACAGGTTGAGAAAATGATACAGGAGCCCGGCAGGTTTGTCAATCGGCCTGCCGGGCTCTTTCGCTGCTGTTATTCGGTGCGCAGGGCGGTGACCGGGTCCTTCTTGGCGGCCATCCGGGAGGGGATGAAGCCGGCAATGAGGGTGAGGATCACGCTGATGGCGATGAGGATGAGGCTGTACTCCATGGGGAGGACGGCGATGTTCTCCACCTCCACCAGGTGGTAGACGATGGCGTTGATGGGGATGCACAGCAGGAGGGTCACCAGGATGCCGAAGAGGCCGGAGAGGAAGCCCTCGATGACCGTCTCGGCATTGAAGATCTTGGACACGTCCCGTTTGGAAGCGCCCAGGGCACGGAGAACGCCGATCTCCTTGGTGCGCTCCAGGACAGAGATATAGGTGATGATGGCGATCATAATGGAGGAGACTACCAGGGAGATGGCCACAAAGGCGATGAGGACATAGCTGATGGTGTCCACGATGGAGGTGATGGAGGAGGTGAGGGCGCCGATGATGTCGGTGTAGGTCACCTGGTCCTCCTCCCGTTCCGTCTGGTCGTTGTAGTCCTGGATGAAGGCCTCCACTGCCTCCTTGCCGTCAAAGTCGGTGGGGTAGATGGCGATCTCTTCGGGGGTGTCGGGGGTGGTGTAGCCCAGGAGGGAGAGGACTTCCTCGTAGGTGTCGGGGGTCTGGTCAGACATCTGGGCCATCATCACAGCCAGCTGGTTCTGGGAGAGGGCGGCGGACATGCTGCCCGAGAGGGAGCCCCAGTCGAAGCCCCCCAGCCCGGGGAAGCCGGAGGTGCCGCCGCCGGGGGCCAACGGCTGCTCGTAGTACACGGCGTTGTAGGTGACGTCTTTGGTCACCGGGGGGAGCTCGCTGGTCCGGTAGAAGGTCATGTCAGCAGAGGACCACCAGCCGATGAACACATAGCAGGCCGCTGCGGTGGGGGCCCGGACGGGGTTCTGCTGGGGCAGAAGGGTGATGGGTGCTCCGCTCTCATACTGGGTCTCAGGGGCCAGAACGCCCCCGTCGTAGTTGATGAAGGTTACGGTGAAGAGGACGGGTTCCTCTGCGGGGGGCTCTTCCTCCTCGGGGGGTGTTTCCGGGGATTCCTCCTGGGGAGGCAGCTCATCCTCCGGCGGGACCTCTTCCTCTGCCGGAGGTTCCTCCTCCTGGGGCGGGGTCTCGGTGACGGTCAGCAGGGAGAGGGTATAGGGCTGGTCTGCCCGGAGGGTGGAGACGGATGCTGTCTGGCTGACGGCGGCGGTCTCCTCTGCCTTGGGGTCCTCTTCTTCCGCCTCAAAGGCCTCGCCGGTGAGGATGTTGGTCTTGGGGTCGGCCAGCTGGTCCTTCACCGCCTGGCTCTCTGCGGTGAGGGCCATCAGGTGCTGGGTGAGCCGCCCGTCGTAGGCCACGCCGCTGGAGATGTCCGCGTCTTCGGTGGCCCGGAGGACACAGGTGATGGTCACGGTGAGACCCTCGTCGAAGATCTCCTTCCAGTGGTCCTCGTCCTTGGTCTTGTCGATCCAAACACCCTCCTTGTCCCCCTTGGCAAAGAGCTGGCTGGGGGCAAAGACCTGATAGGTCCGGCCGATGATGTCGGAGTAGGAGAAGTGGACCTGGGGATCCTCATAGGGCTCCCCCTCCTCGGCGGCCTCCACGATGGCCTCCATCCGGTCCAGGTCCATGAGACCCAGGGTGTACAGGTTGTAGTCGGAGATCTCGTTGCGGCCGTTGATGACCAGGGCGGCCTGGTCGTGGGCCGAGGGCCACTGGCCCTCCACCAGTTCGTACTGGCTCTCCCGGAGGGCCTGGTCGTTCACCAGCTGGGACCAGACCGAGCTGGTGCCGCCTCCCACCGTTCCGCTGTCGGTGGTCAGCCGGGCAGGGCTCACCTGAATGACCTCTTCTCCCTCCATGCGGAAGACCTGGGGGGTGATGTCATAGCCGTACTCCACGGCGGAGATGTTTTGGGCAATGGCCCCTTCGTTCTGCTCCAGGTAGGTCTTGAAGAGGCCCAGGTCGTTCTCCTTCAGCATGGTCTCGCTGGCGGTGACCGTGTCCCCCACGATGTTCCGGGAGTAGATGGCGTCCAGGTCGTGTTCCTCCCGCTGGGGGGAGGGGGATTCACTGGCCTCCATCATGCCGGACAGGTCGAAGGTCTCCTTCTCCAGCTGGATGGGGTAGACCCCCAGCATATCGTGCTCGATGTCGGAGATATAGTCGTTGACGCCGTTGGACAGGGCCAGGATCAGGGCAATGCCGATGATGCCGATGGCTCCGGCGAAGGAGGTGAGGATGGTCCGGCCCTTCTTGGTCATGAGATTGTGCAGAGAGAGGTTCAGGGCGGTGGAAAACCCCAGCTTGGTCCCTCTGGGCGGGGGGCCGGGGGGCGGGAGCTCCCCGGGGGTGACAGGCATGGTGTCTCCTATGACCCGGCCGTCCTTCACCCGGATGATCCGGGTGGCGTAGCCCTGGGCCAGCTCGGGGTTGTGGGTGACCATGATGACCAGCCGGTCCCGGGCCACCTCCTTGAGGACCTCCATCA
>JAFXCU010000174.1 GCA_017521345.1 Ruminiclostridium sp.
CCTGCAGGGTCTCGTGGATCACATGGCGCTCGTAGGCGTTCATGGGCTCCAGAGTGATGTTGCGGCGGTACTTGACCACCTTGGCAGCCACCTTGTTGGCCAGGCGCTTGAGGGATTCCTCCCGCTTGGCACGGTAGTTCTCTGCGTCAATGTGGATGCGCACACGGTGGGTGCGGCCCTTGTTGACGGCATAGTTGGTCAGCTGCTGGATGGCGTCCAGGGTCTCGCCCCGGTGGCCGATGAGAGCGCCCAGCTTGGGGCCTTCCAGGGTCACCAGAATGCCGTTTTCTGCCTTGGGCGCAATGTTCACTTCCGCATCCACGCCCATGTGCTCCAGCAGGCCGGACAGGAAGGTGCGGATGCGCTCGTCCAGATCCATGCCCTTGGTGACCACAGGGGCAGCCTGGGGAGCAGGCTCTTCCTCTGCAGCGGGGGCGGGTGCTTCTTCTGCCACGGGTGTGGGGGCAGGGGTCTCCTCCACCACAGGGGCTGCGGGGGCGGCCTCCACCACGGGCTCCTCATCGGGGACCTCGTAGGTGACCTTTACCTTAGCCGGAGAGCTGCCAAAGCCCAGAAAACCGCTTCTGGCTCTCTCCAGGACTTCCACGGAAACGCTGTCACGGTCCAGACCCAGCTGGGCCAGGGCGTTCTGAATGGCAGCGTCCTCGCTTCTGCCCGTGGCTTCGATCCATTTTAACATAAGGCGTTCTTCTCCTTGTTATGCTTCTTCATTGTCTTCCAGGAAGGACTCCTCCACAAAGCCCTCTTCCACCTCTTCGGCGGCGGGCTCGGTGTGGACGGGGGTGGTGTCAACGGGAGCGGTCTCCACAGGGGTGACCTTCTCCACAGTCTCCTCCACCACAGGAGCGGCGGCAACAGCAGCCTGCTTGTCCTTCTTGCCGGACTTTTTGGCAGCCTTGGCCTCCTTGGCGGCCTCGGCGGCAGCGGCCTGCTCCTCCTTCTTCCGCTTCAGGACCTTGTTGGGGTCCTCATAGGGGAAGGTGGGGTAGCGGTCGGGGTCATAGGTACGGCCTCGGGCATAGGTGCGCAGACCCTCCCGGCTGGCGGTGGCCACGCCCTTGTTGAGCTTGCGCTCCATCTGGATGCGGCGGTTCTCCTCCTGGGCCTTCTTCTTGGCAGCAGCCTTTCTCTCACGCTCCTGGCGCTCCATCTCCTTGAGCTCCTCGGCACGGCGGACCTTCTTCTCGGCCTCGGTCTTCAGGAACTTCCGCAGGAAGGGGATGTTGACGATCTCAGACAGCATGGCGCTCAGGGAGCTGTAGATCCAGTACAGACCCAGGGCTGCAGGCAGGGTAAAGCAGATCCACAGGGACATGAGGGGCATCATGACCATCATGCTCTTCTGGGTGGGATCGCTGGACTTCTTCTCGGTGCCCATGACGTAGGCGTTGATCTTGTTGTTCAGGATCATGGAGACCACGGACAGAACAGCGGAGACCACAGGGATCAGCCACAGACCGAAGGACATCAGCACGTTCTCCTGCTGCCAGAACATCAGGTGGGGGATCTCTGCCATGTTCATGCCCAGGAAGGTGAAGTCCACCTGGGGCATACCGGCCAGGTCGGGGATAGAAGTGACGATGCGGTCATAGTTCAGGTAGACGTCCTGTGCCATGGTCAGCTGGCTGGTCTGGATATCCAGGACCTCGCCGTAGAGCAGGTTGGACACGGAGTTGAACTGATCCTCGGTCATGCCCAGCAGGTTGGTCAGGGGCTTACGGACGATGCCGTACAGGGGGATCAGGACGGCCAGAGGCAGGAAGGACCAGAGGCAGCCGCCGGAGGGCTTGACGCCTTCCTTCTCATAGAGCTTCTGCAGCTCGATGGAGTAGCGCTCCCGGTCTCTGCCGTACTTCTGCTGGAGGAACTTCTGCTGGTCGGCCAGGCCGTTCATGGCCATCATGCTCTTGCGGCCCTTCAGGAAGAGGGGGAAGAGGACGATACGAACCACCAGGGCGAACAGCAGCAGGGCGATGCCGTAGCTGTTGGTCATGTTGTAGAACAGCAGCAGCAGCTTCGCGAAGGGGGTTAAGATGATGCTCATTGAATTAAAGCCTCCAAGTGTTGGTTGGGGTTTTCCCGGTCACAGACCGGAGGAAGGCTCTTCTTCAAGGCACCGGGTCATACTCGATGCTCTCCTGCCGATGGAAGGGGTTGCAGCGCAAAATCCTGCGCACGGCAAGAAAGCCCCCTTTGACCGCGCCGTATTTTTCTATGGCCTCCAGGGCGTAAGCCGAGCAGGTGGGGATAAAACGGCAGCAGGGGGGACGGAGAGGAGAGATGTACGTCCGGTAGAACCGGACCATCCATAAAAGAACAGCCTTCATGGCTCCTTCTCCTCAAGGGGGTGAAGGAGCTGGAGTTTGTTTGCCAGGCGGAGGAACTGCTTGTTCAGATCGGCATACTGGCTGTGGACAGCCTTGACCCGGGCCACGACGACAATATCGTAGCAAGGCAGGAACCTGTCCTCATTCAAACGGTAGATCTCCCGCAGGCGGCGGCGGACCTTGTTCCGGGTGACCGCATGGCCCAGCTTGGTGCCGGCAGTGATGCCATAGCGGTTTTCCTTCCTGCCGTTTTTCCGGCAGTAGAGGACCATGGCCGGGCCCACCGCGCTCTTGCCCTTGGCATAGAGACGGCGGAAGACTCTGTTTTCCTTAAGAGAGACCGTATACTTCACGATCTGTGTCCTCCTTCCAGTGGATGCAATGGCACAGCAGGACAAAAAACCTGCGTATGCTGGATAAGGGCGGTGGAAATAACTTCCCCGCCCCTTTTATTATCCTCTATGCGATTGCCCCTGGCATCAGTGGGTCAGACGGGCGCGGCCTCTTGCGCGGCGGCGAGCCAGGACCTTGCGGCCATTGGCAGTAGCCATGCGCTTGCGGAACCCGTGGACCTTGGAGCGATGACGCTTCTTAGGCTGATAGGTACGAACCATTCCGATACACCTCCTGTATCTATTTCGAGCGGAATGCAAGCTTCCGCCAACCACAACAGCCGAATTGCCCCGGCTGCGGTCGTCAATCAACTGTGCGCAATCCCATTCCATGATTACGCGAAGATTATTATAGCCGAAAAGAAATGTCCATGTCAACCCAAAATTTCCGCGGAAAAATAGGAAAAATCCGTCATTTTCTCTTTATACCCAAGATATAGTGGGGTCTTTTGTTTCCGGATACACCTTTTTGAGAAAAATTTTTCGGAAAGCTATACAAAATCGGGAAAAATCCACGCAAAAGCCTCGCAGAGTTTCGCCGCAGCAGCGGCGAAATAAGGTCAGATCCGTTTTCCGGCGCGACATGCGCGTGCCGGAAAACTCTTCTCGGCCTGCCAGTGTGCCCAAGGGGTGTGCGCAGCAGGCCGTGATCCCCCACCAAAACATGGGGCGCTGAAAGCATCCCATGTTTTGGTCTACATTATAAAATAAATATCCACATCTTCCCTTGCCAATGTGGACAATTTCTGCTATACTTACATGGTTATAATGCGCTTATTATCGGCAGAGGTGAAAAGCCCGCCGTTTACCAGAGAAAAAGGGGAGTGAGTCCATGAATTCCGCCGCTGAAATTTGGGAACGGGTCCTGACTCTCATGGAGCAGACCATGACCAAAACCACCATCACCACCTGGTTCTCCGACGCCGAAGCCATCGCTTTGGAGGAGAGCCGGTTCATCCTGTACATCCCCACCGATTTCAAGAAGGAGATCGTGGTCTCCCGGTACCTGCCTGACATCCAGAAGGCTCTGTACGACCTCTTCTCAGCCCACCTGGACGTGGTGGTCCTGGGTCAGGGGGAGAAGGAGAAATACGTCCGCCGGGACAGCGCCGCCCGGTTCCTTCCCGGCACCGAGGAATACACCTTTGAGCGCTTCGTGGTGGGCAACTCCAACAAGTTCGCCCACGCCGCCGCCATGGCAGTGGCCGACCGCCCCGCCGAGAGCTACAACCCCCTCTTCATCTACGGTGAGTCCGGCCTGGGCAAGACCCATCTGCTCTACGCCATCGCCCACGCCATCCATCAGGAGCATCCCGATTACCGGATCGTCTATATCCGGGGCGACGCCTTCACCAACGAGCTCATCCGGGCCATCCGGGAAGGCAAGGCCCAGGAATTCAAGGACAAGTACCGCTCCGCCGACGTCTTCCTCATGGACGACGTGCAGTTCATCGCCGGCCGTGACTCCACCCAGGAGGAGATGTTCCACACCTTCAACAGCCTCTATGAGGACAAGAAGCAGATTGTCTTCACCTCCGACCGTCCCCCCAAGGAAATGCTCCGTCTGGAGGACCGTCTGAAGACCCGTTTCGAGTGGGGCCTGCTGGCCGACATCCAGCCCCCGGACTATGAGACCCGAGTGGCCATCATCAAGAACAAGGCCATCCGCATGGGGGTGGAGCTCCCCGAAGAGGTCCTGACCTATGTGGCGGAGAACATCACCGCCAATGTCCGGCAGATCGAGGGCACCGTCAACAAGATCCTGGCCTACCGGGATCTCATGGGCAGCAACGTGGACGCCATCGCCGTCACCCGTGCCGTCCGGGATATGTTCAAGGACACCACTGACATTCTCCCTTCCGCCGAAGTCATCATCGA
>JAFXCU010000175.1 GCA_017521345.1 Ruminiclostridium sp.
ACCGGTCCTCAGGTCGTTGTTAAGGCAATGGGCGCTGGCCGCCGCGCTGCCGTCAGCATCGACGAGTACCTGTCCAAGTAAGGATCACATCCTTTTCAGAGAGCTGGCCCCGGAGTTTTCTCCGGGGCTGGCTTTTTTGTCTGAAAAATTGTAAGACAGTTATTCGGCAGCCTGTGAAAAAGAAGTAAAAAGTGCTTGGCAGTTCTATAGACTGCCAAGCACTTTTTTATCCATTGGAAAGGATCTCTTTTTGGAGTTTCTTTGTGAGTTTGGAAAAGACCAGCTGATAAGATTTCTCACACAGGTCCCGCAGGACCGCTTCCGGGACTTCTCCATCCAGCAGGACGGAGTTCCAGTGCCGCTTATCCGAATAGAATCCCGGACGAATGTCAGGATACTCTGCCCGCAATAGCTCGGCCAGCAGGGGGTCACATTTCAGAATGACCATCTCCCGGCAGTCCCAGCCTTTGTGTTCGGGGCCGGGCTGACAGGTGGCAGCGAACATTTTGCCGCCCACCAGATAACGGTGCCAGCCCCATTCTGCTTTGTAATCCGTTTCTGCCCCCGCCATGGACAGCAAGGTCTCATCCAGCCAGGGATACTTGTTCATGGAATGCCCTCCTCATTCTGGAATACGTATCACTATCATAGCATGGTGGACCGTCGGTGGCAAGTTTACCGAAAGGGAAACATAGGATAGGTACAGACCAGATTCATATGGGAGGGACCTGTGATGTATCAGAATTCGATGGAAAACCACGACTTCTTGGCGGTGGCCAGTCTCCTCCGGCAGAAACCTCACGCCTTAGCTCGGCTCAGCGGCAGCCCTGCCTGCCCCATCCTCCGTGGCGTGGTGCGGCTATACCCCATGCCACGTGGGGTGCTGCTGGCGGTGGAGGCGACGCATTTGCCGGAGGGTCCGATGTTTGATCTGATCCTGGAGGGCGGAGGTCCTCTGCCGGCCCTGCTGGCCCACCGGGGAAAGAGCCTTCAAGTGATGGTGGTCGGGGGCTGTACGGTGGAGGATCTCATGGGCCGGACCCTGTCCATAGAAAAGGAAAGAATCATCTTAGGGAAAGGGACCATCCAGCCGTAAAGAAAGGGCACAGTCGGTTGACTGTGCCCTTTCGCAGTATTTACTTGGTGGCTTTCTTCTTTCCGAACCGGAAGATCTTGGAGCGGAAGAGGAGGATGTTCATGGCGATGAAGAAGACCAGCAGGATCACCCAGGTGAGCATGGGCTTCACTGGGGCCAGGGTGGCCAGGAGCATCATGGGAAAGCCGAAGACGATGGCGGGGATGGTCTGGTAGACCAGGTTGTCCGCTGCCGGAGTCTTGAAGCCGCCGTCGATCTCTCGCAGCAGCACCACGCCAGTGCTGGCTGTGCCGGTGAGCATACCATACATGGCCAGGAACTGCTCTTCGGGGTATTCGGGGAAGAGGCGCAGGGCCACGAAGCGGTTGTAGGCATAGGTGATGAGGGCGCCGGAAATACCCAGGATGAGCAGGATGCCCCAGTACTTTTCCAGGATGCCCAGGCGGATGGCGGCGATACCGGCCACCACCATGATGTCAAAGAAGAAGTTGCTGACACGGGTCAGGAGGAAGTTGTTGGTGTACTGGTGGCTCATCATGCCGCTCTTCCGCAGGCCTTTGAGGATAAGCTTGACCAGTGCGGCGGCGATGACACCCAACAGGAAGTTAAAGCCGAAGATGACCGACTTCATGCCGGGGAGGAGGGCACCCAAACCAACCATGGCCCAGTAGCTCATAAAGTAGGCCACGAAGACCAGAGAGATCTGGAAGGTGACCTTGTCCAGGCTGCCCTGCATGGGGATCTCGTCTTTGCCCTCGATCTCGTCCACCACCTCGTTGGTCTTGTTGATGTTGGCGAAGTCGATCTTGCCCCGCTTCTTGAGAATGTTCAGGTGGATGACGCCGCCGAGGGCTGCGCAAATAAAGCCCATGGCAGCTACGGTCAGGCCGAAGCTCTTGCCGCCATCAAAGCCGTGTTCCAGCTCATAGATGTTGCCGTAGTTCATGGCCTGGCCGGTGCCCTGGCCGTAGCCGAAGGGGAGAAGGACGCCGGCGGCGGCGAAGAAATCAGTCATGATCTTGGCAGCAATGATGGTGATGCTAAAGCCCACGATGGCCTGGATCAGGTAGGTGGAGACGGTGGTAACACCGGAGTTGAAGATCTCGGTGGTGCGCTTCTTGGTGAAGGCGTTTTCCGAGCTCTTCAGGGCGGAGGCGATGAAGCCCAGGGCCAGGGTGTGGTAGGTGATGACCTCCAGGGTGGCCATGCCGTTGCCCCCGAAGAACTGGGTGTCAAACATCACATCCCCGGTGACCAGCTTATAGATGCCGCCGATGACCAGCAGGATGGCGCCGCCCAGCACCGAAGTAGGGATGAGGGAGGCTTTTAGAACGGGGAAGATGCGCTTTAAGCTGTTGGCAGCCAGCAGGCTCAGCAGCAGAAAGGCGAATATGTTCAGGGTTCCCCATACGTTATAATCCCAAAAATTTTCCATCTTCGTTTCCCTCCAGGATATTTTTATAGCGATGATAGATGTGTACGTATTTTAAGGCGTTGAACCGTTTGCTGCCCTTGAGCTGATAGACCTTGTCCCCAATGTACAGGTTCAGCTTGTTTCGTCCCAGAACGGTCACATAGGAGATCTCCTCAAAGGGATAGACCGTACCGTCCAGATCCAGTCTGTTCCCGTACAGAGTCAAAAAGACGTTGTCCTTCAGCTTGACCTTCCGGTCATAGAGGATGACCTCGGACAGGTTGGCGGTGTCGTGGAAGAGGGGGTCTTCAGTCATAGCAGTGAGATCCAGACCGTTCACATACTCCTCCTGGTAGTCATACCACTGGCCTACAAAGGGGAAGGGGAAATCGAAGTCCACCCCTTTCAGCTCCTTGGTGGGCAGGTACTTCACCTGTTTGCCGCAGGACTTGCAGGTGATGGTGTCCCCGTGGCTCTCGTGTTCAGCCAGGCCGCAGAAGGGACAGACATAGATGGCCCGCTCCAGATACTCGGCGGTGTTCTTGTGGCGGTATTCACCGGTAACGGCTGCCTCGTCCACCCACAGCTCTTTCTGGATCACATCAAAGAGTTCCTCGTTGGTCATCTGGTCGTATTCCTCCGGCTCAATGACTCGGGTGACCCGGGCGGTCATGGTGCCCTTGCGGACCACATCGCTCCAGCGGGGCTGGACACCGTAGCCCCCCTCGATCCGGTAGATGGCCAGAGGGAGCTTCAGAGAGCGGCAGAGCTTGGCGATAGAAGGCTTCATGTATACCGTCCGACCGCTGTAGGTCCGGTTGCCCTCGGGGGCCAGGGCGATGGTGCCGCCCTCCTTAGCCACCCGGATGCAGGTCTTCACAGCCTTCAGGTCCATGGTCTGCTTCTTAATGGGGATGGGGGCCTGCACAAAGCTGATGATCCGGGAAATGAGACCCTTGGAGAACAGATCCTCAGTGGCGATGTAGTAGATGGGGCCTTTGAAGGACATGGCTACGAAGAACTGATCAAAGGCGGTCTGATGATTCATGATGATGAGAAACTGGCGGTCGCCCTGGTCACGGAATCGTTCTGCCTTTACACCGTATCGCAAACGGGTATAGGGGATCAGGATGGCAGCGAGAATATTCCGGAAGACTCTGTGTCGGGGTTTCGTCCAGGTGGTTTTCTTTTTGGAAGACATGGGCACCTCCTGTGTGGGAGAGTAATCAATGAATACAACGTTATAATATAACAGTTTTCTACAGATTTTTCCATATGTCATAACATATGAAAGAATTTAGAAAGATAGGATACATTTTGAAGAAGGTTAAAATAGAAAGGACCCCGAAGAGCGGAATCTCTTCGGGGTCAGATGGGGTGATTCAGGGGCGGTCAGCCAGGTGGACCAGAGCCTCCTGGATCTGGTGATCCTTCAGCTTGGTCACCCGGATGCGGAGACCGGCGGCTTCCAGTTCAGGGGTAGAGCCATCCGGGGGAATGGTGCCCAGGGCATCAAAGACCAGGCCGTTGAAGGTGTCCCAGGGCTGGGTGGGGAGGGAGATCTGCAGCGTTTCGGCAATCTCCTCCAGGGATGCGCTGCCGTGGATCTTCCAGGTGGCGTTGCCTGCCAGCTCGATGGGTGCGGCGACGGACTCTGCGGGGTCCTCCGGCTCCAGCTCGCCCACCAGCTGTTCCACCAGGTCGTTGATGGTCACGATGCCGCTGACACCGCCGTACTCATCCAGCACCACAGCCAGACGGTTTCGGGTATGCTTCATATTTCGGAAAAGGACGTCGGCCTTTACGGTCTCGGGCACAAAATAGGCCGGGAATACAGCCTGGGCCATGACCGAATCTCTGGATCTGTCCCGCAGGCGGAAGTAGTCCTTGGCGTTCAGAATGCCCACGATGTGATCGATGGAATCCTGGCAGACAGGGTAGCGGGTGTGGCGGTGGAGGTGGATGGTGTTGTCCCAGTCTTCCATGGAGTCTTCCATCCAAAGGACATGAAGGTCGGTTCGGTGGGTGGCGATCTCTTCGGCGGTCAAGTCGTCAAACTGGAAGACGTTCTGGATGAACTCCTTTTCCTCTTGGTCGATGGTACCCTTTTCGCTGCCCACATCCACCATCATGCGGATCTCTTCCTCGCTGACGGTGTCGTCCTCGGCGTTGGGATCGATGCGCAGCAGGCGGAGGATCCCGTTGGTGGAGATAGTCAGGAACCAGACGATGGGGGAGAAGGCTGTGGAGATACCGGAGATCAGGCCGGACATCCCCAAAGCCAGGGATTCGGCCTTGCGCATAGCCACCCGCTTGGGGACCAGCTCGCCGAAGACCAAGGTGAAGTAGGACAGGATGATGGTGATGACCACCACGGCGATGGCATCCAGGGTGGCGGCAGGGATGGACACACCCAGGCCCACCAGCCAGGACACAAGGGTGTCGGAGAAGTTTTCAGCGGCGAACGCACTGCCCAGAAAGCCGGACAGGGTGATGGCCACCTGAATGGTCGCCAGGAACCGGGCGGGCTGACTGGTAAGCCGGGCCAGACGAACGGCTCGCTTGTCGCCCTGGGCAGCCAGTTTGGCCAGTTTGCTGTCGTTCATGGAGATGACGGCGATCTCGGCGCAGGCAAAGACGGCGTTGAGGCCAATGAGAATGACTTGCAGCAAAAGCATAATGGATAGGGACAAGGTGATTCCTCCTGTTCAATGTTGGGACAAGGTGAAGGGGGCGAAAAAGCGCAAAACGGCACGGCCTACGTCCTCTCAGTGAGGGTAGGCTGTACCGTGTGAGTGACAAGATATGAAGATGGGGTTCGCTCGGGGTATGTCGCTGTCCTTCATGGGGTGATCCTTTCCAGATGTTTCCTGTCATTATAGAGGATAAACACATTCCTGTCAAGATAGGAATAGATGTTGATTTATCAACAAATAAATGTTGACAAATCAACATCTTGGTGCTATCATGCTGGAAGAAACCTGGGAGGTGGACCTATGCTCCAACGATTTCAGTCTTTTGTCACCGGGGTCACCCTGTGCTATAAATCCATTCAAAAGATCAAGGCCACGGAAATGACCGAGTTTGGCTTGAAGGGGACCCATGTGATGTGCCTCTTCTTTCTGTCCCAGCATCCGGAGGGGCTGACTGCTGCCCAACTCAGCCAGATGTGCGCCGAGGACAAGGCGGCCATCTCCCGTACCCTTGCCGTCCTTCAGGAGAAGGGCTATATCCAGGCAGGGGAGAAGAAGTACCGTGCCCCCCTCCGTCTGACTCCGGCAGGACAAGCTCTGGCCAGAGAGATGGAAGCTCTCATCCAGCAGTGGGTGAGCCTGGGAGGAGACGATCTGACCGAAGAGGAACGGACGGTTTTCTACCGTGTCCTGGGAAAGATCGCTGCCAACCTGGGGGAGCAAATGGAACACAACCTGTAACCAAGAGAGGAAACCAAATACATGGCCATTCAGTTTATCATTGATTCTGCATCCGACATCCTGCCCCAGGAGGCCCAGTCCCTGGGGCTCATCCACCTGCCTCTGACCGTACAGTTCGGGGAGGACTCCTACCGAGATGCCGTGGACCTGTCCCATGAGGCCTTCTACGAGAAGCTGGTGGAGAGCGATGTCCTTCCCACCACCAGCCAGATCTCTCCCGGCGACTTCGCCGCCGCCTATGAGCAGGTGATTGCTGCCGGGGACGAGGCCGTGGTCATCACCCTGTCGGGCAAGCTGTCCGGCACCTGGCAGAGCGCCGTCATCGCCGCTGAGGGATATGAAGACCGTATCTTCGTGGTGGACAGCGAAAACGTCTGCATCGGCCAGCGGATCCTGGTCCAGCTGGGTTTATCCCTCCGGGACCGGGGGCTCAGCGCCAAAGAGATCGCGGAGCAGCTGGACCGGGAGAAGAAAAACATCCGTCTGCTGGCCCTGCTGGACACCCTGGAGTACCTGAAAAAGGGCGGGCGCATCTCTGCTGCCACTGCCTTTGCCGGGGGACTGCTGTCCATCAAGCCGGTCATCGCCGTAGAGGATGGCCAGGTTGCCATGAAGGGCAAGGCCCGGGGTTCCAAGCAGGGGAACAACCTGCTGCGCCAGCTGGTCCAGGACTGCGGGGGCATTGACTTTGCAAAACCCTTCGCCCTGGCCTACAGCGGCCTGTCGGACAAGCTCCTGCAGAAGTACATTGACGACAGCGGCGAGCTCTGGCAGGGGATGGCTGCCTTCCTGCCCATCACCACCGTGGGCTGTACCATCGGCACCCATGTAGGGCCCGGCGCGGTAGCCGTGGCCTTCTTTGCAAAATGAGAGAGAAAAAAGAGGATGCCCGGACGAAACTCGTCCGGGCATCCTCTTGCTGTTTGGTAGATCAGCGGATGCCGTAGTGCTCGATGACATAGTCCATGTCTTTGTCGCCTCTGCCGGAGAGGTTGATGAGGACGGAGCCGGTGCCCATCTCCTTGGCCAGCTTCATGCCGTAGGCCACAGCGTGGGCGCTTTCGATGGCGGGGATAATGCCCTCCAGACGGGCCAGCTTGTAGAAAGCGTCGATGGTCTCCTCGTCATCCACCACGTCGTACTTGACGCGGCCGATCTCCTGGAGGAAGGCGTGCTCAGGGCCGGAGGAGGGGTAGTCCAGGCCGCTGGCCACGGAGTAGACGGGGGCGGGCTCGCCGTTCTCGTCCATCAGCATGATGGAGTTGAAGCCGTGCATGATGCCCTCGGTGCCGTACTTCAGGCTGGCTGCATGGTCGCCCAGCTTGGGGCCGCGGCCCAGAGGCTCCACGCCGTACAGATCGACAGGGTCGTTCAGGAAGCCGCTGAACATACCGGCGGCGTTGGAGCCGCCGCCCACGCAGGCAACCACAGCGTCGGGCAGCTCACCGGTCATACGGACGAACTGTTCACGGGCCTCTTCACCCACCACGTGCTGGAAGTCACGGACCAGCATGGGGAAGGGGTGGGGGCCCAGAAC
>JAFXCU010000176.1 GCA_017521345.1 Ruminiclostridium sp.
CACAGGTCCATGCCGGCTTCCTTCAGCATATCGGTGGCCTCGATCATCTCGGCAGAGGTGACACCCTTGTTGACCTTTTTCAGCAGGTCATCCCAGCCGGTCTCCACGCCCAGGTAGGCACGGGTGAGGCCGGCCTGACGGAGCTCCTTCAGCTGCTCCAGACTCTTGGTCTTGGTGGAGCGGGTGCCTGCGTAGGTGGTCACCTGGCGCAGGTTGGGGAAGGCGGCGTACAGAGCCTCCAGGATCTGCAATAACTGCTCCTGGCGCATGACGATGGCATCGCCGTCGCAGAGGAACACCTTATCCACCGTGGCGGGATCGTAGTAGACCCGGGCCATGGCGATGTCCTCCATGATCTCCTTCATAGGACGAACGTGGAATTTCTTTTCCTTGTACATCCCGCAGAAGGTGCACTTATTGTGGGTGCAGCCCACGGTACACTGGAGCAGATAGCTCCGCCATTCCCCTGGGGGACGATAGATCTTACCTTCATAACGCATGGTGGATTCCTCCTTATGTTAAGTCTGGTCGGAAGCTGCTTCCGGCCGTATGATTTTTTTGAGTGATTTTTCCGCTTTCTTTCTGGGCAGCATGACCTCCCGGCCGCAGCCGTCACAGCGCAGGCGGAAATCCATGCCCACCCGGAGCACCTCCCATCGGCGGCTGCCACAGGGGTGTTCCTTCTTCATTTCTAAGATATCACCGATCTCGATGTCCATTGTCATGCCTCCAAAAAGGTCTTCATAGACTTTGGGTAACTGCCCAAAGAAAGGAAGTTTCGTGATGTCGAACCAGTATTTACCGGAAGGACGCCTTCTCCACACCTCAAGCAATCGGCAGTATTCTTCCGATCATCTCCAACAAGCCATAAAGCAGGAGACCATCCTGGAAGGCCGGGCCGTGCTGTGCACATCCGACCACGACCTCATGGTGTCCTACGGGCCTCACCTGGGCCGCATCCCCCGGGAGGAAGCCGCTCTGGGCATCCGGGAGGGAACCGCAAAGGAGATCGCCATTCTGTCCCGGGTGGGAAAGCCGGTATGTTTTACGATAAGGGAGCTGGGTGCCACCCCTGTCTTCTCCCGCCGCCGGGCCCAGGAACTGGCCCTGGATCGGCTGATGGAAACTCCCGTGGGAACGATCCTCCCTGCCACGGTCACCCACCTGGCAGGCTTCGGGGCCTTTGTGGATGTGGGCTGCGGGGTGGTCTCCATGATCGGCATTGAGAACCTGTCGGTCTCCCGGATCCCCCATCCAGCCAGTCGCCTGGCGGTGGGACAGGAGATCTTTGTCCGCCTCACAGGCCACGATCTGGAAGCTGGGCGGATCTCCCTCTCACACAAGGAACTATTGGGGACCTGGGCGGAAAACGCCCGGCGGTTCAAACCTGGAATGACCGTCACGGGCATGGTCCGAAACATCCAGCCCTACGGCTCCTTCATTGAGCTTGCCCCCAACCTCTCCGGGCTGGCGGACCAGACCAGAGGTCTGCGGGAAGGGGACCATGTGTCGGTGACCATCAAGGCCATTCAGGCCAGAGGACACAAGGTCAAACTTCAGGTGCGGGAGATCCTGCCCCCGGTCCGGGAGCCTCTCCCCTTCTCCTATTTTATCACAGAGGGATACCTGCCGTCCTGGGACTATGTCACGGTCAATCCTGACCTTTGATGGCGTCCCAGTACCGCTTGGCGGCCTGCTCGGTCTTGTTCTCCCCGTAGTGGTAGTAGACCCGGTCCTTCAGGACGTCGGGGAGGTACTGCTGCTTCACATAGTGGTTGGGGTAGCTGTGGGCGTATTTGTAGTCCAAACCGTGGCCCAGCTTGGCGGCGCCCCCGTAATGGGCATCCCGCAGGTTGGCAGGGATGTCCCCGCTCTTGCCCGCCCGCAGGTCGGCCATGGCCTCGTCAATGGCGCAGATGGCGGCGTTGGACTTAGGCAGGGTGGCCAGGTAGATCACCGCCTGGGCCAGAGGGATGCGAGCCTCGGGCAGGCCCAGCATATTGGCGCTGTCCACACAGCCCTTCACCACGGAAACTGCCTGGGGGTGGGCCAGACCGATGTCCTCGCTGGCGATGACCATAAGCCGCCGACAGGGGGAGATCAGATCTCCCGCCTCCAGGAGCCGGGCCAGGTAGTGGATGGCGGCGTCCGGGTCGGAGCCCCGGATGGACTTCTGAAAGGCAGATAAAATGTCATAGTGGCTGTCCCCATCCCGGTCATACCGCATGGCCGACCGCTGGGCCACCATCTCGGTCTCTTCCAGGGTCAGATGAACGGCCTCCAGGTCCAGGGCGTGGGCGGCAAAGAGGGCCTCCACGGCGTTGAGGGATTTGCGCACATCTCCCCCGCAGGCCCGGGCCACCAGTTCGGGGACGCCATCCTCCCAGGTGACGGCAACTCCCTGCCGTTCCCCCATCCGGGCAATGCCCCGGCGGACCATGGGCAGGACCTCCTCCGGGGACACGGGCTTGAACTCAAAGACCGTGGACCGGCTCAGGACAGCGTTGAACACATAGAAATAGGGGTTCTCCGTGGTGGATGCGATGAGGGTCAGCTTGCCGTTCTCCATGAATTCCAGCAGGGATTGCTGCTGCTTCTTGTTAAAGTACTGGATCTCATCCAGGTAGAGGACCACACCCTCGGGGGCCAAGAGGGTCCCCACGTCGGCCATGACCGCCTTCACATCCGCCAGGGAGGCGGTGGTGGCGTTGAGCCGGTAGAAGGGCCGGCCGATCCGGGCGGCGGCGATCTCCGCCACGGTGGTCTTTCCGGTGCCGGAAGGGCCGTAGAAGATCATGTTGGGAATGGTCCCCCCCTGGATGACCCGGCGCAGAACGCCGTTCTCTCCCAGGATATGCCGCTGTCCCACCACCTCGTCAATGGTCTTGGGGCGGATCTCATCTGCCAGCGGACGGTACATAGCCATCCCCCTTTCCAAAACAAAATCGTTACCTTATATTTTATCAGTTGGGGCCGATTCCGTAAAGAGAAAGTTGTTCCTCTGTCCTAAATTGGGGGCTTGCCCCTGAGAAAGCGGGATGCTATGATAGAGAAAAAGGAGGGCTGACTATGGCAAAAATCGACATTGGCATCTGCGTCTATGACATTTCCGGCGAGAAGGACGCCAAGGCCAAAGAGGCCCTGGAAAAGGGCGTCCACATCCTGGACACCTCCCACCTGGGCTGCGAGAGCTACTACATGGAACTGGCCGACCTGAAGGACAGCATTGAAAAAGAGTTTGACGTGAAGATCAAGAATATGTAAAAAAAGACCCGCCGGATGGCGGGTCTTTTTTTACGTTCCTGAGAACGGATTACTCGTACATGGGATACTTGTCGGTGATGGACTTGACGCCAGCGATGACTTCTTCCTGAGAGTTCTCGAAGTCGGTAGCGACCTTCCACATCAGCTTACCCAGCAGCTTGAAGTCTTCCTCGACCAGGCCGCGGCTGGTAGCAGCGGGAACGCCAACACGGATGCCGGAGGTGACGAAGGGAGACTGAGGATCGTCGGGGATGGTGTTCTTGTTGACGGTGATGTTGCACAGGTCCAGACGCTTCTCCATCTCCTTGCCGGTGATGCCTGCCTTGCGCAGGTCGACCAGCATCAGGTGGTTGTCGGTGCCGCCGGAGACCAGGTCGAAGCCAGCCTCCATCAGGGACTCTGCCAGAGCCTTAGCGTTCTTCAGGACCTGCTCCTGGTAGGTCTTGAACTCGGGCTTCTGCGCCTCGCCGAAAGCAACAGCCTTAGCGGTGATGATGTGCATCAGGGGGCCGCCCTGAGCGCCGGGGAAGATAGCCTTGTCGATGGTCTTTGCCAGGGCTTCCTTGCACAGGATGACGCCGCCGCGGGGACCACGCAGGGTCTTGTGGGTGGTGGTGGTGACAACGTCAGCATAGGGCACGGGAGAGGGATGCAGGCCAACTGCAACCAGACCGGCGATGTGAGCCATGTCAACAAACAGGTATGCACCAACCTCGTCAGCGATCTCGCGGAACTTAGCGAAGTCGATGACACGGGGGTATGCGGAAGCGCCTGCGATGATCATCTTGGGCTTGTGCTCCAGAGCCAGTGCGCGAACCTGGTCATAGTCGATGAAGCCGTTCTCGTCCACGCCATAGGAGACCATCTTATAGTTCAGGCCGGAGAAGTTGACGGGGCTACCGTGGGTCAGGTGACCGCCGTTGTCGAGGTTCATGCCCATGACGGTGTCGCCGATCTTGCACAGTGCCTGGTAGACAGCGAAGTTAGCAGAAGCGCCGGAGTGGGGCTGGACGTTTGCGTGGTCAGCACCGAACAGAGCCTTCACGCGGTCGCGTGCGATGTCTTCCACCACGTCGACGCACTCGCAGCCGCCGTAGTAACGCTTGCCGGGGTAGCCCTCAGCGTACTTGTTGGTCAGAACAGTGGAAGCAGCAGCCATGACTGCCTCGCTGACGAAGTTCTCAGAGGCGATCAGCTCGATGTTTCTGCGCTGACGATCATACTCAGCACGGACAGCGTTGCCGACCTCAGCGTCATGCTGAGTCAGGAAATCAATAGTTTCTTTGACCATAATACTTACTCCTCCATTTATGTATCGTTGCGATAAAATTTCTCACGATGAAAAGGTTGCCATAGTTTCTTCTTATTATACATCAATCCCAGAAAAAATCCAATGACTATTTTGCTTCTTTATGGTATAATTTTGAAGACTTATCCCTTGATTTTATGGGAAAAGGCATAAAATTCTCTTATGACAGGAGGCAGACGCCATGAAATCCCAGGAGGATATCCTCGCCATCATCCAGGAACTGAAAAATCTGTACCCCCAGGAGGACCTCTGCTCCCTGCCCTACGACAAGGATTATGAGCTTCTCTTCGCCGTCCGTCTGGCCGCCCAGTGCACCGACGAGCGGGTGAACCAGGTGACCCCCGCCCTCTACGCCGCCTACCCCACCCTGGAGGACCTGGCCAAGGCCGAGCCCCAGGACATCGAGCCCTACATCCACTCCTGCGGCTTCTTCCGGGCCAAAGCCAAGGACATTGTCTTTGCCTCCCGGATGCTGGTGGAGAAGCACAACGGAGTGGTGCCCGGCACCATGGAAGAGCTGTTAAAGCTCCCTGGGGTGGGCCGCAAAACTGCCAACCTGATCCTGGGCGACGTTTACAACACCCCCGGCGTGGTGGTAGCCGACACCCACTGCATCCGCATCACCGGCCTTCTGGGCCTCACCGACGGTACCAAGGACCCGGGCAAGGTGGAGAGCCAGCTCCGGGAAGTTTTGCCCCCGGAGGAGTCCAACGATTTCTGTCACCGGATGGTCCTCCACGGCCGGGCGGTCTGCCGGGCCAGAAAACCCGACTGCCAGAATTGCACCCTCCGGGCCTGGTGTGATCACTTCACCAAGGAGCAGGAAGCATGACACACGAATCCCCCGACCATACGGCCGGGGATTTTGTTTTGGTACGATCACGCCATGCAGGGAACAGCCTTGGCTGTTCCGCTCGTTCCCGCACCCACGCCGGAACGGTCAAGACCGTTCCCTACATAGTTTTTCGGCAGGATAGGACGTAGGGGCGGATAGCATCCCCCCGACCCACCTTGCAGGTCAACGCCTCGTTGGCGGGCGGCTGATAGCCGCCCCTACATGGGCTGTCGGAAGGTTAATGGTCCTCTCCCCGGTGTCTCTCATAGATGAGCCGCAGGCCGTGCTCGATGAGGTGGTCGTCCACGATATCTATGCAGTCGGTGTGGGCCGCCACCAGATGGGCCAGACCGCCGGTGGCCACCACCTTCACATCCATACCGTATCCCATTTCCTCCTTGGTCTTGCGGACCAGATACTCGGTGGAGCCTACCGCGCCAGCAACAGAGCCCGCCTGGATCTGGGTCACCGCATCCCGGCCCAGCATGGTGGGGGGATAGGCCAGGTCGATCTGGGGCAGCTGGGCGGTGCCGCTGAAAAGGGCGTTGGTGGAGGTGCGGATACCCGCCAGGATACAGCCGCCCAGGTAGGACCCATCGACTGCCAGAGCGTCCACCGTGGTGGCGGTGCCGTAGTCCAGGACCACCAGGGGCTTGCCGTATTTTTCCATGGCAGCAATGCAGCAAACGGCACGGTCAGCCCCCAGCCGTTCCTCGGCCTCATAGGGCAGGCCGGGGTCCACGTTCTCATCCACCACCAGAGGGGTCTGACCAAAGCAGGTCTGGGCCAGCTCCTTCAGGGGAGGGATCACCTGGGGGACCACCGAGGCAATGATGACACCGGTGACCTGGTCCGGGGGCAGGCTTCGTTCCGCCATCCGGTCCAGGAGCTCTCTGCCCATGTCCTGGGCGGTGGCCTCATAGTTGGTCACCTGACGGAAGCTGGCGACGATCTTCTCGCCTGCCAACAACCCGAATACAATATTGGAATTTCCCACATCAATGGCCAGCAGCATATGCCATTCCTCCTGTTCTCTGCCCAGCAGAGGATCTCTTTGGAGAAATTTTAACACAGTCAAGGAACTTTGACCAGAGTTTTTCCCCATTCCGGCACAGAAGGTTCTTCCCCCTCATATACTGTGGTACGACCAACCAGAGAGGAAGGATATCCCTATGTCAGAATTCGATCCCCGGCAGGTCCAGGCTTTTCTGAAAAACCAGGCCGCCCTGCGCCAGACCCTCTCCGCTCCGGAGACCCAGAAGCTTCTGGGCCAGCTGCGCAAGCAGGACCCCGGTCAGCTCCAGGCTGCCGCCCAGGCCGCCATGGCGGGAGACCCCGCCGCTTTGGCCGGAGTCCTCCAGGCCCTCTCCCGGAACCCCGAGACCGCCCGGGCCATGGAGGAGCTGAACCGGAAGTTCCCCCGGTGACCATCCCTTGAAAGGAGGCCCTGCCCCATGGCAGATTTTGAGGAAACCCTGAACGCCATCCTCTCCGACCCGGACACCATGGGGCAGATCATGGCCCTGGCCGGCAAGCTGGGCGGGGAACCTGCCCCGCCCCGGGAGGAAACACCGTCCCCCGATCCCCTACCCTTTCTGGGGCCGGATCAGCTGAACCAGATGGGCCGCCTCATGGGGCTCCTCCAGTCCTGCCGGGGCCCCGACGACCGGACCATGGCCCTGCTCACCGCCCTGCGGCCCTTTCTGAGCCGGGAGCGCCAGGAAAAGCTGGACCGGGCCATCCGCATGGCCGGGCTGTCCCAGGCCGCCCGGCAGGCCTACCAACTGTGGAAGGAGGGGGAGCTCCATGTATAACGCCTACATACCCCAACCCCCGCCCTATGAAAAAATCCCGGAGGATCACCCTCCGGGATTTGAAACCTCTTGTGGTTCCCCGCCCCCATCCAAAGGCCTGAAAGGCCTGCTGGACCAGCTGGGGCTGGGAAAAATCGACACAGGGGACCTCCTCCTGCTGCTCCTGCTCTTTCTCCTTCTGAAAGAGGATAATCAGGGGGATATGATCCTGCTGTTAGCTCTGGCCGCCGTCTTCCTCCTGGATGGCGGAGCCTGAGCTGGTGTGAAGAAGGGTGCCGTCGGGCAGTTCAAAGGCTACCCCCTCTTCCAGAGGGGTGCGCAGGGCGGTCTCGGCCATGCTGTAGACAGTGACGCCATCGGAAAGGGTCTCGGCAGCGCAGAGAAGGCCGGTGGCAGTCTCCACCCAGTAGCGGTCCTGGTAGCCCAGGTCGGCGTCCCGGACCTCCACGAAGATGCAGTCCTTGCCGTTCTTCTGTTCATACCCGGCGTCGGTGATGGCCGTCCGATCCAGAGCCAGCACATCCTCATAGGTGGGGATCCGCTGGGCCAGGTCAAAGGAGCCCTCCTGGGCGGCCTTTTCCTTCCAGGTCCGGTCGCCGCCGTACCAGAAATAGAGCTTGCCGTCCCCCACCAACCGGTGCTGGGTCTCTCCCCCAATGCCCATGACGGTTTTCACATAGTCCCCGTCGGCCCAGATCTGAATTTTGGAGGTGGAATTGCCCCCGGCCCAGTAAAGGGTCACGTCCAACTCCCGGTAGCAGCTCTCCGGTCGGGACAGGGTGGCGATGACATTCTGGACGGTGTCCGGGGTAACCTCCACAGGGAGCAGTCCGCCCCCCATCTCTCCTCCAGCCTCCTGACTGATGTCCGGCAGGGAGACCTCCGGGACCTGCCCGGTCAGGGCAGGCAGACCAAAGCTCACAAAGACCGCCGCAAAGACCGTGATGGCAATGGCGATCACCAGAAAGGTTCGGTTTTTTTGCTCCATAAAGCGCCCTCCCTTCTACCAGGAAACCCCTCATCAGTCTGCTTCGCAGACAGCTTCTCCCCAGGGAGAAGCCTTTGGCCATAGCCTTCCCCCTGGGGGGAAGGTGGCACGGCGAAGCCGTGACGGATGAGGGGCAACAGCATCTTGAACCGCTTAAACGTTGAATTCCTCAGGCGGCTGTTCCCGCAGGCCCTTCTTCCACAGGATGGCATCCACGATGCGGCGGCAGGCCTCGCCGTCGCCATAGGGGTTCACTGCGTGAGCCATCTTGTCATAGGCGGCCTGGTCAGTAAGGAGCCGTGCACCCTGGGCATAGACCTCTTCCTCCTCGGTGCCGGCCAGCAGGACGGTACCCGCCTGGACAGCCTCGGGGCGCTCGGTCTCCCGGCGCAGGACCAAGACGGGACGACCCAGGGCGGGAGCCTCCTCCTGGAGGCCGCCGGAGTCGGTCATGACGAAGGCGGCCCGAGCCATGAGGTTGTGCATCTCGTCGGGGGTGAGAGGGTCGATCAGGTGGATGCGCTCGTGACCGGACAGGTACTCCTGGGCGGCATTGCGCACCACAGGAGACAGGTGGACGGGGTACACCAGCTCGGCCTCCGGGAAGTCCTCGGCCAGACGGCGGAGGGCCTTCATGATGTTGGTCATGGGCTGGCCGTAGTTCTCCCGACGGTGGCAGGTCACCAGGATGATCTTCTTTCCGGCGTAGTCCAGCTCATTGAGCAGCTGGGTACGGAACTGATAATCCTCCCGGACGGTGGTCTTCAGGGCGTCGATGACCGTGTTGCCGGTGATGAAGATGCCCTCTTTGATGCCCTCGTTGAGCAGGTTTTCCTTGTTGGCCTTGGTGGGAGCAAAGTGGAGCTCGGCCAGGTCGCCCACCAGGGTGCGGTTCATCTCCTCCGGCCAGGGGGAGTACTTGTCCCAGGTGCGCAGGCCGGCCTCCACGTGGCCCACGGCGATCTTCTGATAGAAGGCCGCCAGAGCACCGGAGAAGGTGGTGGAGGTGTCCCCGTGGACCAGGACCAGGTCGGGCTTCTCCTGGGAGAAGACCTCCTCCATGCCCAGCAGGCACTTGCTGGTGATGGTGTACAGGCTCTGGTTGGCCTGCATGATGTTCAGGTCGTAGTCGGGGGTGATATCAAAGAGTTTCAGTACGTCGTCCAGCATCTCCCGATGCTGGGCGGTGATGCAGCAGATGCTCTGGATCTCAGGTCTGCTCTCCAGCTCCTTCACCAGAGGAGCCATCTTCACCGCCTCCGGACGGGTCCCGAAGATGGTCATGACTTTCAGCGCCATTGTCTGCCGCCTCCTTTTTTTCTTCTTGTTTGGGTTCTGCGTGGCTCATGGAGATCTTGGCGGCGATGAGACCGGCCAGACACAGGGCACACAGGAGCACCATGGCCTTCAGGGCGCCGCTGGTGGTGAGGACCACAGCGGACAGGCCCAGAATGCCGCTGATGACATAGAGGATGGCCACCGCCTGCTTCTGGTTGAAGCCCATGTCGATGAGGCGGTGGTGCACATGGCTGCGGTCGGGCGCCATGGGGTTCTGACCCTTGGACAGACGGCGCAGGATGGCAAAGCAGGTGTCGAACAGGGGCAGGCCCAGCATCAGGAAGGGCACTGCGAAGGAAATGATGGTGTAAAACTTAAACAGGCCCTGGATGGACAC
>JAFXCU010000177.1 GCA_017521345.1 Ruminiclostridium sp.
CCGGGGGATGCGCATGGGCTGGCCGCAGGTGGGGCACTTGAAGTAGTAATGCTCCTTGTCGGGCTGCATGGTCCGCTTCTTCTTGCCGAACCACCGCATCAGGTCCCGGACCAGAGCCAGGAACCGGGCGTTTTCCACCTGGCGTTTCTCGGCGTTTCTGGACAGGAGCCGGAAGATCAGGTAGACCAGGGCCACCAGGGCCGGCAGCAGGAGGGGGAAGTAAAACCGTCCCAGACCGGCGAAAATCAGGAAGATGACCAGCCAAAACAGGCTGTACAGGTCGAAGCCCGGGTGTTTTTGGAAGAAATTTTTCTTTTCCTGGTCAGCCATGGTCATCCCTCCTTTTCCTGTAACATATTATACGCCCACGAAAAAGACAGTCAAGGTGGGATTCGTAAAAAAAGTATGAATTTCGTAAGAATCAGACCGGGCGTATACTTACTTCACCGGAGGAGAGAAGGCTCACCCGCCCGTCAGCCTCCCGGACCCGCAGGGAGAAGTCGGGCTCCAGGTCCAGGGCGGTGGCAGGACGGCTGGTCCCGCCCTGCAAAATGGAGATGGGCTGGCCCAGGACCATGGATCGGTTCCGGTAGACGTCAAAGAAGGGCCGGTCCTGGATGGCGGGATACCACCGGAAGAAGTGGTCCAGGATGCGTCCGGCCAGACGGCGGCGGGTCTCCGCCGGGTCGGGAGAGGTCTCATAGACGGCCCCCGCCTCGGGCAGGTCGGCAGGGAAGCCGCCCTCCGGGGGGAAGAGGTTCACCCCGATGCCCAGGATGGCGTATTTCAGGCCCATGGTCTCCGGGTGGATGGCCCCCTCGGTGAGGATGCCGCAGACCTTCTTTCCGTGAAGGAAGACGTCGTTGACCCACTTGATTTTCGCATGGGTGCCGGGGGTCTCCTCCAGGGCCAGGGCCACGGAAGCGGCGGCGCAGGTGGTGAGATACAAAGCTTCCTGGGGGGCCAGGCGCGGCCGCAGGAGGATGCTCAGGTACAGGCCGGTGTCCGCCGGGGAGTAGAAGGACCGGTCCCGGCGGCCCCGTCCCGCCGTCTGGCGGGCGGCCATCAGGACGGTCCCCTCGGGGGCACCTTCCTCTGCCTGCTGGCGGAGCAGGGTGTTGGTGGAGGTGACCTCCTCCCGGAAGTCTATGGTCAGGTTGGGATGGGTACAATAGGGGGAGAGCGCAAACATGGGATTCACCTCGGAATGGCCCGGCTCACCCGGCGGGTGACCGCCAGGGCCAGGATGAGTTTCAGACAGTCAGGAACGACATAGGGAAGGACACACAGGGTCAGGATGCCCCAGAGATCCCCGCCGTACAGCAGGAAAAACCAGGCGGTGCCAAAGGCATAGCAGGCCAGAAGGCCCAGGACCATGGCGGGGGCCTGGGGGACACCCCGGCCGGTCAGGCCCCAGTAGAGCAGGGCAGCGGCCAGGAAGCCCAGCAGATAGCCTCCTGTGGGGGTCATGAATCCGGCAGGGCCGCCGGAAAAGCCGGAGAAGACCGGCAGGCCCACCAGGCCCAGGGCCAGGTAGACCAGGACAGCCACCGTTCCCCGCCTGCCTCCCAGGATGCCCAGGGCGGCAAAGACCCCGAAGGTCTGCATGGTGAAGGTCACCGGCCCCAGGGGGATGGTCAGCCAGGCACAGAGGACCAGCAGGGCGGTCATGAGGGCCATATAGGAAAGGTCTCGGGTCTTGCCCGCCATGGAACGCCCTCCTTTCTGATTCAAAAACAGCCGCCCAACCGGGCGGCTGTGAAAGGGCAGAGATTGTTATACCCGCTTCTGGAGCTTATCCATATGGGTCAGGAGAATCTGGGTCAGGTATCCGGTGAAAGCGCCGGTGACCACAGCGGCCACGATGAGGACGGGGGCGTACCAGATCATGGTGGTGGTGCCGGAGATGAGGATGGCCATGGCCAGCTGACCGGCGTTGTGGCCCAGGGCGCCCAGGATGCTCATGAGCCAGATCTGGCTGCGCTTCATGACGGGCTTGAGCAGGGACATGATGACCCAGCACAGCAGGCCGCCGGCCAGGCTGTAGGCCATGGCCATGACGTTGCCGGCGATGATGTTGCCCAGGAAGACACGGATGAGCAGGATGGCCAGGGCCTCTCTGCGGCCCAGGGTCCAGATGGCGTAGAGGGTGATGACGTTGGCGATGCCCAGCTTCACGCCGGGGACGGCGAAGGGCAGGGGGATCTGAGCCTCAATGAGGAAGACGATCATGGAAATGGCCGTGAGCATGGCCATGGTAGTTAATTTTCTGACGTTCATTATGACACACCATCCAGTTGGTTCTCGGTTTCGGAGGCAATGACCTCCACCACCAGTTTATTGGGCAGGCAGACGATGGGGGGCGCCGTCTGATTCAGGGGCTTGTGCTTCACGCAGATCTGGTCGGGGCAGTTGGCCTCCTCCATGAAAACGAAGCCGTCCTCAATGGTGACCACGTTGTAGCCGCCGCTCTCCCCTTCGAAGACAAAGGTCTGGTTCTCGTTTAGGGGGTAGGTGCCGTCCACCTCACCGTTCCAGGTGATGACCACCTGGGCTCCCTCCTCCCGGACGGATTGGATGACCAGCAGACCTGCCACGGCCACCACCAGGATGACCCCAATGATGAGCAGCCAGAACTTTGTGGACTTGGCGGGTTTCTGGTCCATAGGAATACCTCCAGAGAAAGGGATACGTACCGTTATCTTACTGCATTTGGGCAAGAATAGCAAGCCTTTTTCCCTTGACATTCAAGCAAAAATAGGATATGATTTCACCTAGTAAAAGGGAGTAGTCGGCATAGTTCCTGTGCATCCGAGGCGTCAATACACGGGCACGGCCCCGCTTCGGATTGAAATGGCGAGACTTTTGCAGGAATGCGTGGAAGCATTGCGGCAAAAGGACTCGCTTTTATTTTTTGGCTTCCACCAAAGAAAGGAAAAAGGCTATGAACAAAACCAAAGAGATCTGGCAGCAGTCCGGCCCGGACCTGCTGACCCAGCTCCAGAGCGGGGAGACCGGCCTGACCGGCCAGGAAGCTGCCCGCCGCCTGGAGAAGTACGGCCCCAACGAGCTTCGTGAGGGCGGCAAGAAGAGCACAGCTCGCATCTTCTTGGAACAGTTTTTGGATTTCCTGGTGATCATCCTCATCATCGCCGCCGGCGTCTCCGCCGTTCTGGGGGATGTGGAGAGCATGATCGTCATCCTGGCGGTCATCACCATGAACGCCATTCTGGGCACCGTCCAGACCGTGAAGGCGGAAGCCTCTCTGGACAGCCTGAAACAGATGTCGGCCCCCACAGCCAAGGTCCTGCGGGATGGGAAGATCGTCCAGATCCCCGGTCGTGAAGTGGTCCCCGGCGACATCGTCATCCTGGAGGCCGGCGACGCCGTCTGCGCCGACGGCCGAGTGCTGGAGTCCGCCAGCCTGAAGACCGCCGAGGCCGCCCTCACCGGTGAGTCCCTCCCTGTGGAAAAGACCGTGGAGGCCATCGACGGGGAAGTCCCCCTGGGCGACCGCACCAACATGGTCTTCTCCGGCAGCTTCGTCACCTATGGCCGGGGAAAGTTCCTGGTCACCGGCACCGGCATGGACACCGAGATGGGCAAGATCGCTGCCCTGCTGAAGTCCACCTCCGAGAAGAAGACCCCCCTGCAGGTCTCCCTGGACCAGTTCGGCAAGAAGCTGTCCATCGGTATCCTCATCCTCTGCGCCATCATCTTCGGCGTCAACGTCCTGGTTCGGGGCGAGGACATCATGAGCGCCTTCCTCTTCGCCATCGCCCTGGCGGTGGCCGCCATCCCCGAGGCCCTCAGCTCCATCGTCACCATCGTCCTCTCCTTCGGCACCCGGAAGATGGCCAAGGAGAACGCCGTCATCCGTAAGCTCCAGGCGGTGGAAGGCCTGGGCAGCGTGTCCGTTATCTGCTCTGATAAGACCGGCACCCTGACCCAGAACCGCATGACCGTTCGCCAGATGTATGTGGACGGCAAGATCGTCTCCGCTGCCGAGGCAAACTTCCAGGACCCCGTCCAGGAGCCCCTCCTGCGGGCTGCCCTCCTGTGCAGCGATGCCACCGTCACCACCGACCAGAAGACCGGCAAGGTCCACGAGATCGGCGACCCCACCGAGACCGCCCTGGTCCGCCTGGGCGAGGACTTCGGCTTCGAGGAGGACGACGTCCGTGCCAACTGGCCCCGCCTGAGCGAGCTGCCCTTCGACTCTGACCGCAAGCTCATGTCCACCATCCACCGGTTCTCCGGCGGCATCATGATGATGACCAAGGGCGCCGTGGACGTGATGCTGGACCGCACCATCCTGGGCGACGGCGAGCGGGAGGAGATTGAGCAGGCCAACCGCTTCTTCTCCGACCAGGGCCTCCGTGTGCTGGCCTTTGGCTGCCGCACCCTGGAGACCACCCAGGTCACCCTGGACGACGAGAAGGACTTCCACTTCCTGGGCCTCATCGCCATGATGGACCCCCCCAGAGAGGAGTCCAAGCAGGCCGTTGCCGACTGTATCTCCGCCGGCATCCGCCCCATTATGATCACCGGCGACCACGTCATCACCGCCTCCGCCATTGCCCGGGAGATCGGCATCCTGACCCCCGGCACCAAGGCCGTGGAGGGCGCCATCGTGGAGACCATGACCGACGAGGAGCTCCGTGCCTTCGTTCCCGACGTCTCCGTCTACGCCCGTGTGTCCCCCGAGCATAAGATCCGCATCGTCCGTGCCTGGCAGGACCGTGGCGCTCTGGTTGCCATGACCGGCGACGGCGTCAACGACGCCCCCGCCCTGAAGCAGGCCGACATCGGCGTGGCCATGGGCATCACCGGCACCGAGGTGGCCAAGGACGCCGCAGGCATGGTCCTCACCGACGACAACTTCGCCACCATTGTCCAGGCAGTGAAGAACGGCCGTAACGTCTACGCCAACATCCGCCGTTCCATCCAGTTCCTGCTCTCCGGCAACATGGCCGGTATCCTCACCGTCCTGTATGCCTCCCTGCTGAGCCTGCCTGTCCCCTTCGCAGCTGTCCACCTGCTGTTCATTAACCTGCTGACCGACTCCCTGCCCGCCATCGCTCTGGGCCTGGAGCCCCACAACGATGCGGTCATGAAGGACAAGCCCCGTCCCCGCAGTGAGGGCATCCTGACCAAGGAGTTCCTGACCAACGTGGGTCTGGAAGGCGCCGTCATCGCAGCGGCCACCATCGTGGCCTTCCACCTGGGCCTGAACAACGGCGGCGAGACCATGGCCATGACCATGGCATTTGCTACCCTGTGTCTGTCCCGCCTGTTCCACGGCTTCAACTGCAAGGCAGCAGAGCCCGTCCTCTTCACCAAGAAGTTCTTCAACAACAGCGCCCTCCAGGGTGCCTTCCTGGTGGGTGCGGTCCTCCTGTTCGCCGTCCTGCTCATCAAGCCCCTGGCCGGTGTCATGCAGGCTGTGGCCCTGCCCCTGCCCATGCTCCTGGCCATCCCCGGCCTGGCCATCGGCTCCATGCTGGTCATCCAGATGCTGAAGGCCATCCGCACCAAGCTGAAGAAGTAAAACCAAACCAAAACAGCACCGCCATGGGCGGTGCTGTTTTTTGTCAAAAAAGATTTACAAAAGATTCAAAGGTTGGTATAATGACGATAGACTTACTAGGGAAGGAATGAGGGATATGAAGGGAAAGCGCATCATCAACCCCGTGGACATCCAGGACCGGGATGGCTTCCTCCGGTTCCTCAACGAACAGGCCCGGGAGGGCTGGGAGGCCGTGAACGTGGGCCTCAACGCCACTTGGTTCCGTCAGACCGACCATCCCCCCAGAGGGTACACCATGTGGATCAACCCCAACGGCGGGGAGCTTCGGGACCCGGCCAAACGGGCCATGTGGGAGTCCCGGGAGGATGTGGAGGCGGAGAACGCCAAGGTCCTGGAGCACAGCGGGCCCATCCCGGAGGACTGGAAGAAGGTGGGCTCCCCCCATTACAGCCTGGTGATCTACGCCATGCCGGAACCCGGCCCCACTGTGGAGAGCGACTGGGAATGGGATGCCCTGGACAACTACGCCCTCTTCAATCCCGGCGGCATTGACATCTTCCGTGGCATCAAGGGCCTCATTATGCCTGCGGCTGCCCTGGCCATGCTGGTGACCAGCGGGATGTCCCTGGACATCCATGGGTATTTGTTCCCCCTTCTCCTGCTGGTATTCATCCTGCTTATCGCCCTGTTGGCCTTTGGGACAGAGATCCTCTCCGAGCGGATTTTGTCCCAGCATCGGTCCGGCCTTGTGGAGGCCCGGCGGATGAGACGGCACTACACCACTCCGGAAGAGGTGGCCCGAAAGGTTCCTCTGAAAAACAAGCTGGAGTTCTGGGCCAAGAGACTGAAGATCGCAGAGATCGGCCTGCTTGTGCTGATGCTCCTGATCTGGTTCTGAAAGGAGGATTCCTATGGAGACCAAACGTGTGACCCACCCTGTGGATCTGTTTGACCGGGAGGGATTCCTGCGCTTTCTCAATGACCAGGCCCGTCAGGGCTGGGCCGTCCAGGAGATCGGGACCTTTTCTTCTACATTCCAAAAGACCGATACCCCGCCCAGGGGCTACACTATGTCCTACCACCGGGATACGGACTGGGAGTATGAAAACCAGGAGGGCTATCATGTGCTACCCTGTTCTGTGGAGGGCTTCATCGTCTATCCCACCGACGAGATCGTCCTGGCCGACCCCACCTGGCCGGACCAGGTGCTGGATGAGGGCGGCGGAAATGCCCCCAGCCTGGCCTTTTCTGACCGCCTCCGGTCCCTGCCTCTGGTGCTGCCCTTTGTGGTCCTGCTGGACCTGCTGGGGTTGGACCGATGGGGAACCGAGCCCCTTGAGGGATGGATGTTCTGGGTTCTGCTGGCCCTTTGCATCGTGACCCATGTGGGGGTGGGGCTGATGTGCTGGGTGGAGCACGGCCACAAAAAAGGACTCCAGGCAGCATGGGAGAGGAAGACGGTCTACCGCCCCAGCGAACAGCTGACCAAGCTGACCTGGCTGAAAAACCGCCTGGTGCGGGTCCAGACCGCCCTGTCGGTGCTGACCTTTGTGCTTTTCCTGGTGTTCAGCGCCATTGCTTCCGGTAGCATCCGGCTGTGACAGCGGGAGGATATTGAAACCTCCCCTACAGAGGTGGTTTGTAAATAATAACGTGCTTCAAGCCCTTTGGGGAACGGGACGATGAGGGCATCGTCCCCTACAATGGGTGGTGCGTGGAGTTAACGCTGTAGGGGCCGATGCCCACATCGGCCCATCACTTGGGATGACCCGCAGCGTAAGAAAAACCCCCGACCGAATGGTCGGGGGTTTCGTGCGTTTTTAGAAGGGATCAGGATTCCCGGGCTTCTTGCCGTGAAGGGCCTCGTCGGCCTCCCGCAGGCGGCGGGCGGTCTCAGCTTCCCGCTCTGCCTGAAGGCGGGCGCGCTCCTCGGCGTCCTTCTGGGCCTTCTCCTGCTGCTGGAAGCGGATGGCCTCCTTCCGGGCCTCCAGCTCCTCGGCGGGGCCAAAGACCAGGGCGAAGTCCTCAGCGGGCATGGTCTCAAACTCCAGCAGATACTGGGCGGTGCGCTCCAGCTCCTCCATGTGGGCGGAGAGGATCTCCTTGCAGCGCTGGTAGTTGGCATCCAGGATGGCCTTGATCTCCTTGTCGATCTCCCCGGCCACTTCCTCGGAGTAGCTCCGGGCCTGGGACATGGAGCGGCCGATGAAGACCTCCTGGTCGCTGTCGTAGCTGATGGCGCCCAGACGGTCGCTCATGCCGTACTTGGTGACCATGCTCCGGGCGATGGCAGTGGCCCGCTCCAGGTCGTTGGAGGCGCCGGTGGAGATGTCTCCCAGCACCAGTTCCTCGGCCACTCGGCCGCCCAGGAGGGTGGCGATGCGGTCGGTGAGCTCCCGCTTGGACTGGTACATCTGGTCCTCCTCCGGCAGGGAGATGGTCATGCCGCCGGCAGCCCCTCGGGGGATGATGGTGATCTGGTGGACGGGGTCCTGGCTGGGCAGCTCGTGGATGACCACGGCGTGACCGGCCTCGTGGTAGGCGGTGAGCTTCTTGGCGTGCTCGGGGACCACCCGGCTCTTCTTTTCGGGGCCGGCAATGACCTTCAGCATGGCCTCGTGGACCAGCTCCATCTGGATGAAGGGGCGCTTTTCCCGGGCGGTGAGCAAGGCTGCTTCGTTGAGCAGGTTCTCCAGGTCAGCGCCGGTGAAGCCGGCCGTGGCCTGGGCGATGGTGTGCAGGTCCACATCCTCGGCCAGGGGCTTGTTCCGGGCGTGGACCCGGAGGATCTCCTCACGGCCCTTGATGTCGGGCAGGCCCACGTAGATCTGGCGGTCGAAACGGCCGGGACGCAGGAGGGCGGGGTCCAGGATGTCGGCACGGTTGGTGGCTGCCAGAACGATGACACCCTCGTTGGAGGCGAAGCCGTCCATTTCCACCAGAAGCTGGTTCAGGGTCTGTTCTCTTTCGTCGTGACCGCCACCGAGTCCGGAGCCACGCTTACGACCTACCGCATCAATTTCATCAATAAAAATTATCGCAGGGGCCATCCGCTTTGCCTGTTCAAACAAATCCCGAACACGGCTTGCGCCGACACCCACATACATTTCCATAAAGTCCGAGCCGGAAATGGATAAGAACTGCACATCTGCCTCCCCAGCTACCGCCCGGGCGAGCAAGGTTTTACCGGTACCGGGAGGGCCGGCAAGCAAAATACCATGTGGTATTCTGGCGCCAATGGCAGTAAACTTCTCGGGATTCCTGAGGAAGTCCACCACTTCCTGCAGTTCCGCTTTTTCTTCATCTACGCCGGCTACATCCGCAAAGGTTACCTTCTTATTTCCGGCGCCTTGCGTGGTTCGTGCTTTACCAAAGTTACTCAGCGGATTGTTGCTGTTGGCACGACCTGCCAGAATGACCCAAATAACAATTAAAATGAGTCCTGCAATCACGATCGGCAAGATATAGGAGAAGGGAGACGGCTTATCAACAGGAACAAAATCATAACTTTCCAGTATGCCGTTTTCCGTCTGTGCCTGAAGCAGTTCCCACATTTCCTGACGGAAGTTTTCCGAATTTGCAAGTGGTGTGGAAACAGAGGTCTTTCCGTTTACCGCTTCTCGCAGCACGAGATAGATGGTATCATCCTTCACAACGAAACTGCGCACTTTCTCCTCTTTAAACAAGGAAACCACCTGGGAATATGGAAGGGAACTTCCCTTATCGCCAAACACTCCCAGCATCCAGGAAAATGCCACAGCCAGTATAACAACATATATTATCAGGGATACAATTCTAGGTTTTTTCAATTTATAATCTCCTTACATATAGGCTTCCGGCTTCAGGACACCTACATAGGGTAAGTTACGGTAATGCTCATTATAATCAAGACCGTAACCGACGGCAAACACGTTATCGATTGTAAATCCAACATAATCCGCCTGCAGGGTAACCGCAGGATTACGACGTTCCGGCTTATCCAGAAGGGTACAGATTTTCAGGCTGGCAGGCTCTTTGCTCAACAAATGATTATAAACAAAGTCCAGAGAGTTTCCGGTGTCAAAAATATCCTCCAGGATCACAACGTGCCGTCCCTTAATATCCTCAGAAATATCACGCTTGACTTCCATATGTGTCGAGTTTGTTCCGTGATAAGAGGAAATCCACATAAAATCAGTTTGACAAGGTGCCTGAAAATACTTTATAAAATCGCCAAAAAATACAACGACACCCTTCAATACACCAATAAATACCGGATCTTTGTCTTTATATTCCTCTGTCAGTTTGGTTGCAAGCTCCTGAACCTTTGCCTGAATCTCCTCCTGAGAAATCAGTATACTTTGAATATTCTCCTCCATGGATATTTACTCCTTTATCTGTTTGATCGTAATCGTAACTGCCGGAAGTTCGGCGGCTTGGCGACGTTTATCTGCGCCAATACCGGGAACAGCAAGCACGCCTGCATCATCTGCAATTACAGCTGTGCACTGCCGTACATTGGCAGGAATTTTTCTGTCAATAAATATTTTCTTCAAACTTTTCGTTCCGCCCGGTAAGCTAAGCGTGTCCCCCGCTTCCCTGCTGCGAACAACCATTTTTCCGCAAGGCTGTACTGTAAAACTGTATGGGGTATTTATGATTTCTGTTGCCGGAGCGCAACTAATATACGTGTGATGCCAAACCAACTCCCCAGGGCAGTTTAATTCCTGCGGCAAAAGCATTGGCTCATCCGGCAACTTTTCCAATCTGTCATAATTTCTGGAAACAGTAACATTTCCCGGGAAATCAGCCCTTGCAGAAGGTTTCCCGGATACTACCAGTTTATTTAGCAGCTTCAGATGTTCTGCCTCCGGTTCCTTCACACCACAACGCTCCAGAAATGCTGCATAAAACCGGTTTCGCAGCGCTTGCGGTAATTTCAAGATTTCAGAAACAGAGGGGTTTTCCAAATCAGCCAGCTTAGAAAGAACCGCTTCGTCTTCACGAAGTCGCAAAGCCATTTGCGATGCATTCTCAGAAAACCGGGGATTTTCATTCTTTAGCAGCGGTATTACGTGATGACGCAAGCGATTACGCAAAAAGCCATCTGTTTCATTGGAACTGTCTGTGATATAGCGCAGGTTATACTCCTGCAAAAAAGCCAGTACCTCCTGACGGGTCACAGAAAGCATCGGTCTGATCAGCTTTCCGTTTTGCGGCGCAATTCCGCCCAATCCCCGCAATCCGGC
>JAFXCU010000178.1 GCA_017521345.1 Ruminiclostridium sp.
CGGGTCCTCACCACCACCCTGCTCTCCCCCGATGGTTCTCTGATTCCCGTCAAAACCTCCGCCCCCATCCCCAAGGATCAGGTGACGGTCTGGGCGGAGAAGCTCCGGACCATCCCCGCCCCGGCAGGACCCATCCGCCCCGGGCAGATCCTGTGCAGGGACCTCTTCGGGAGTAAGGTGGATATCATCGCAGCGGGAAAGCAATAAGGACACAAAAAAGCTCCCTCAAATGAGGGAGCTTTTTCCTTAGCCCAAAATGTTGGTGCGTTTGTTTTTGATCAGGTAGAGGGTCTTGCCGTCGGAGCTGAGGCGGGCGTTGTCCAGGACCTCAGGGGCCTCCAGCATGATCTCCCGGAGCTTGTTCATGGCGATGACCATGACCCCCCGGTCGGTGGACTCGATGCCCTTCTCCTCCAGGTGTTTGAAGAAGGCGTAGAAGTCCTTGTTGGCGAAGTAGTTGCGTCCCTCCAGGGTGACGGGCCGGTAACGGCCGGACAGCAGGAGGGACTGCTCCATCCGCTCGGCGTGGATCAGGTCCCCCTGAGAGGGGCGGATCAGGAAGGCGTAGCGGCCCAGGCCCTCCGGGTCTGCGAAGTGGTACTCGGCCGATTCCTTGTAGATCTTTCCCTCTGTGGTGGTTTCGATGAACATCGGGATTCCTCCCTTGGGTGGTTTGGTTTAGTCGCTGTAGGCCCGGTCGATCTGGATGCGGAAGGTCCGGCCGTACTTGGCCGCCAGATCATTCTCAATCCGGGTGGCCAGAGCACGGGCATCCGGGCACTTGAAGTCGATGACCGCATCGAAGGAGATGACCTTGGTGACCTGGTTCTCATAGAAGGCGTGGATGGACATGACATACTCGTACTCGGCCATGTCCTTGCTCACGTCCAGCTCCAGCTGGAAGAGCTCGTTCTGCTTGGTGTTCACCGCATAGAAGCCCACGTAGAGGTTCAGGCGGTACTCGTCCAGCATGAGCTTCTGGGCCTTCTTGCTGATGGCATGGAGCTCATCGGCGGTGCGCCAGTCGTACACGGCCACGTTGACCGAGCCCATGAGCTTGGTGGGGCCGTAGTTGTGGAGGACCAGGTCATAGGCACCCAGAACGCCGTCCACGGTGCGCAGCTTGGCCTTGATCTCGTTGGCCAGGTCGGCGTCGGCCCGGCTGCCCACGATGGAGCTGAGGGTGTCCATGAGCATCTCCAGACCAGCCTTCAGGATGGCGATGGAGATGATGGCACCCACCCAGCCGTCGATGACGTAGCCGGTGAACATGGCCACCAGAGCGCCCACCAGGGTGCCGGCAGAGATGACAGCGTCAAAGGTTGCGTCCGCACCGGAGGCCACCAGGGCATCGGAGTCGGTCTCCTTGCCCACCTTCTTGGTATAGGTGCCCAGGACGATCTTGGTGATGATGGCCACCACCACGATGACCAGGGTGACGGTGGTGTAATTGGTCACTTCCGGGTTGAGGATGTTCTTCACGGAGGTGACGGCGGAGCCTGCACCTGCCGCCAGGACCATACAGGCGATGATGATGGCGGTCAGGTACTCAATGCGGCCGTAGCCGAAGGGATGCTTGGCGTCAGCAGGCCGGGAGGCCAGCTTGGTGCCCAGGATGGTGATGACGGAAGACAGGGCGTCGCTCAGGTTGTTCAATGCGTCCAGCACGATGGCGATGGAGTTTGCCATGAGGCCCACCACCGCCTTGAAGGCCACCAGGAAGAGGTTGGTCAGAATGGCGATGACACTGGTGCGGACGATCTTTTTGTCACGCTGGGCAACGGAATTCTCTTTATCCATGATTCTCTCTTGTCTCTCAGGCAGCTCTTACAGCTCGGTGTCCTTCAGCTTCTCGTCCACGACCTTCTTGAACATGGCCTCGAACTCCTCCCAGGACATAGCGCCCAGGTCGCCTGCGGCACGGTGTCTGGGGGAAACGGTGCCGTTCTCCATGTCGCGGTCGCCGACAACCAGCATGTAGGGGACCTTGTCCAGCTGAGCTTCGCGGATCTTCTTGCCGATCTTCTCGTTGCGGTAGTCCACCTCCACACGGTAGCCCTGGAGGTTCAGCTTCTTGGCCAGGTCTGCGCAGTAGTCAGCGGCACGGTCGGTGACGGGCAGGAAGCGGACCTGCTCGGGAGCCATCCAGCAGGGCAGAGCGCCGGCGTACTTCTCGATGAGGTAGGCCAGGGTGCGCTCGTAGCAGCCCAGAGAGGTGCGGTGGATGATGTAGGGGCGGGTCTTGCTGCCGTCCACGTCCACATACTCCATGCCGAACTGCTCAGCCAGCAGCTGGTCGACCTGGATGGTAACGATGGTGTCTTCCTTGCCGAAGACGTTCTTATACTGGATGTCCAGCTTGGGTCCATAGAAGGCGGCCTCGTCGATGCCGATGGTATACTCCACGCCCAGATCGTCCAGGATCTTGCCCATGATGGACTGGGCCTCATCCCACTGCTCGGGGGTACCGATATACTTCTCGGTGTTGTTAGGGTCCCACTGGGAGAAGCGGAAGGAGCAGTCCTCCAGCATGCCCACGGTGTCCAGCACGTACTTGGCCAGTTCCAGGCAGCCCTTGAACTCCTCTTCCAGCTGATCGGGACGGAGCACCAGATGGCCCTCGGAAATGGTGAACTGGCGGACACGGATGAGGCCGTGCATCTCGCCGCTGTCCTCATTGCGGAAGAGAGTGGAGGTCTCGCCCAGACGCATGGGCAGGTCGCGGTAGCTGCGTGCCCGGTTCAGGAACACCTGATACTGGAAGGGGCAGGTCATGGGACGCA
>JAFXCU010000179.1 GCA_017521345.1 Ruminiclostridium sp.
AGCCCGCGGATATGCCCGTGGCCCAGTTCCCCGAGGGCAGCCAGGGCCAGATGCCCGTGCCCCCCATGCCCCAGGAGGGCGGGAATATGCCCATGCCCCAGCTTCCCGGCGGCGTCACGCCCCCCGCTGACGGCTTCCAGGGCAAGCCCGGCATGACCATCCTCACCGGCGTGCTGAGCACCGACTTCCCCGTCACCACCGGCGCAAACTACTATATGAATGTGAAGCCCGTCGAATAAGCACCAGCGCCCCCGAAAACGGGGGTGACTAGGCCAAACGCCTCCCTTTGACAGGGGAGGCGTTTTGTGTTACCCTTCTGTTCAGAAACCCAGCAAGGAGATGTTCCTTTTGAACCATAACTTTGACGTACTCATCATCGGCGGCGGGGCCGTGGGCTGCGCTGTGGCCCGGGAGCTGTCCCGCTATGACCTCTCCATCGCCCTGGTGGAGAAGGAGGCCGATGTGGCCTCCGGGGCCAGCGGGCGGAACTCCGCCGTGGTCCACGCCGGTTTCAACAACAAGCCCGGCTCCCTCATGGCCAAGCTCTGCGTGGAGGGAAACCAGGGCTTTGAAGCCGCCTGCCGGGAGCTGGATGTGCCCTACCGCAAGACCGGCAAGCTCCTGGTGGCCTTCGACCAGGCCGACCTGGACACCCTGTCCCGTCTGAAAGCTCAGGGTGAGGAAAACGGCTGCCGGGGCCTGCGGCTCCTGTCCCAGGAGGAGCTTCGGGCAAAACTCCCCCAGGTGGGAGGCATAGGCGCGCTGGAATCCCCGGAAACCGCCGTCTTTGACCCCTTCCTGTACACCGTGGCCCTGGCTGAAAACGCCCACCGAAACGGGGTGCAGTTCTTTCTGAACTGCCAGGTCACCGCCATCCAGAAGACCCCCGAGGGCTTCCGGGTCTCCGCCGGAGACAAAGTCTTCACCGCCCGTCGGCTGGTGAACTGCGCCGGTCTCTTCAGCGCAGAGGTGGCCGCCCTGGCCGGGGTGGACCGCTACCACATCTACCCCTGTCGGGGAGAATACTTCATCCTGGACAAGACCGAAATCCTCCCCATGCCCATCTATCCCGCCCCCAAGGCGGGCATCGGCGGCCTGGGGGTCCACCTGACCCCCACCATCCACGGCAATATCATCATCGGCCCCAGCGCCGAGTACATCGAGGACCCGGCGGACACCGCCTCCACCCAGCCCGTCATGGACAAGCTGTGGACGGAAGCCCAGCAGCTCCTCCCCGGCCTCAAGGGCCGCCACATCATCGGGTCCTACGCCGGCATCCGGCCCAAGCAGGCTCCCCCAGGGGAAGGGGGCTTCCGGGACTTCGTCATCCGGGAGGAAGTGGCCTGCCCCGGCCTGGTGAACCTCATCGGCATCGAGTCCCCCGGTCTCACCGCCTCTCTGCCCATCGGGCGGATGGTGGCGGGCATCCTGTCCCTCTCCATGGACATGACCGAGAAAAAAGACTTTGACCCCACCCGCAAGGGCATCCTGCGGTTCCGGGACCAGAGCCCGGAGGAGCAGGCCCGGCTCATCGCCCAAGACCCGGACTACGGCGAGGTGGTCTGCCGGTGCCAGACGGTCACCAAGGCGGAGATCCGCCAGGCCATCGAGAACCCCCTGGGGGCCCGGACGGTTTCCGCCATCAAGTACCGGGCCTGGGCCACCACAGGACGGTGCAGCGGCGGCTACTGCCTGCCCAAAATCGCCGAGATCCTCACCAGGGAGTACGGCATAGCCCCGGAGGAGATCACCCACCGTGGAGAGGGCTCCCAGCTATTCACAGGGAGGGTCAAGGCATGAAACAGTACGACGTTGTCATCATCGGCGGCGGACCGGGCGGTCTGGCCGCCGCCAAGGGTGCCAGAGAAAACGGCGCCAACTCCGTCCTGGTGCTGGAGCGTGACACCAGAGTGGGCGGCATCCTGAACCAGTGCATCCACGACGGCTTCGGCCTCATCCGCTACGGCGCCATGCTCACCGGCCCGGAGTACGCCCTCCGGGCAGAAAAAGAGGCCGCCGAAACCGGAGCCGAAGTACTCACCGGGGCCATGGTCACGGGCCTGACGGCTGACCGGGTGGTCACCGCCGTGACCCGTCAGGGCCTGGTTCAGGTCCGAGCAGGGGCCGTGGTCCTGGCCACCGGCTGTCGGGAGCGGACCCGTGGGGCCATCGCCATCCCCGGCACCGTCCGGCGGGCATCTACACCGCCGGCGCCGCCCAGAATCTCATGAACACCAAGAACCTCATGGTGGGCAGACGGGTGGTCATTCTGGGTTCCGGAGACATCGGCCTCATCATGGCCCGCCGCCTGACCCTGGAAGGGGCCACCGTCCTGGCGGTCATCGAAGCAAAAGCGCAGCCCAGCGGCCTGGAGCGAAACGTAAGCCAGTGCCTCTATGACTTCGGTATCCCCCTCCACCTGGGCCACACCATCACGGACATCCAGGGCCGGAAGCGGCTGGAATCCGTCACCATGAACAGGCTGGACGAGAACAACCAGCCCATCCCCGGCACGGAGATCCTCATCCCCTGCGACACCCTCCTTCTGTCCGTGGGACTCATCCCGGAGAACGAGATCGCCACCCAGGCGGGAGCAGAGCTGGACCCGGTGACCAATGGAACCATTACCGACGAACATCTTCAGACCTCCGTCCCCGGCATCTTTGCCTGCGGCAACAGCCGGAAGGTCCTGGACCTGGCGGACTTCGTCTCCCTCCAGGGCATCACCGCAGGCCGGAACGCCGCCGCCTTTGGCAAGGGTCTCCCCCTGGAACCCATGCCCAAGGAGACCTCCAACGCCATGGCTAAGGGCCTGCCCAAACCTGGAACCATCACCTGTATCCGCTGCCCCAAGGGCTGCCGGGTGACGGTTGGGCCTGACGGCAGGGTAAAGGGCAACGGCTGCCCCAAGGGGAAGGAATACGCCCTCCAGGAGATGAAGGCCCCCCAGCGGGTCCTCACCACC
>JAFXCU010000180.1 GCA_017521345.1 Ruminiclostridium sp.
GGAAACTGGAAACTACATAACCCGTGAAAACCCCTGCTGATGGATGCTTCGTCCAACGGCGGGGGGCTTTTTTGCGCCAAAATGGGGTAGAAATGGGCTGCATTTTTGCAGGACTTTGATTTATGAGCGCCTGGTTGGGGGGCAAATCTGGGGATTTACGAGGTGGCGTGCAGTATTTCTATTATGAAAGAAGAGAGTCAGATGTGGCTCTCTCTGTACCATAAATTTGAGGAGGATTTCCTATGACAACCTACAATTTTACTGCTCCGGCGACCTTGTCGGATACCCCGCACATCACCGTGGTGGACGCTCCCTGCGGGGCGGGAAAAACTTCTTGGGCCATCGACGAGATGGACCGAAACCCTCACCAGAGGTACATCTTCTGCACCCCCTTCCTGGAGGAGCTCAAGCGGATCATACGGGACAGCAAGGTACACTGCTTTGTTCAGCCGCTGAACTTTGAGAAGAGCAAACTGGAGCATTTCGAGGAGCTTCTGGCGCAGAAACGGGACATCGTGGTGACCCACAGCACCTTCCTGAATGCTACCCCACGGACCATGGAGCTCATGCGGGCAGGGAATTACATCCTGATCCTGGATGAAGCCCTGGACACGGTGGCGGACTTCAACAGGATGCCTGCCGTAGAGGAGGGGTATGTTCCCGGGATTAACACAGGGGATGTTCGGATCCTGCTGAACGGAAACCAGCTCCGGGTGGGAGAGAAGGGAAAGGCAGAATGGATCGGTGGTGACTGCGGAAAGAGCAACTTTGACGAGGCCATCCGGTTGGCAAGGCTGGGGAATCTGTATGTAGTCAGAGAGTCCGCGTTTGCCTGGGTGCTTTCGCCGGAGATGTTTCGACTGTTTTCCCAGGTCTATGTGCTGACCTACCTCTTCGATGGGACCACCCTGAAATCCTACTTTGACCTGATGGAGCTGTCCTACCGGGTGGTGGGGATCCGACGGGAAGGGGAGGCGCTCTCTCTGGTGGAGCACAGTCCGGCACAGGATTTGGAATTCCGGCGGGCCGCTCGGGAACTCATTACGATTTTCGACAGCCCGAAGCTGACTTATGGATGGACGGAACTCTCTAAGAACTGGTATAAGCGGAACAACACTAAGAAATCGAAGGCGTTTGCGGAGATGCGAGGACATCTTCGGTACTTTTTCCGGAAGGTTGCCAAGGCAAGCGCGGCTTTGAATGAGATTATGTGGACGTGTCCGACCGAGTTCAAAGAAAAGCTAAAGGGGAAGGGGTATATCTCTGCGGCCCCCATCACGGCTGAAGAAAAGAAAGAGAATACCCCTCAAGGGCTGAAAGAACTGGAAAAGAAGCGATCCTGCTTTGTGCCCTGTAACGCCAAAGCAACCAACGACTTCGGAGAACGGTGGGCACTGGCCTACTGTTGCAACATATTTTACCTGCCCATGCTGGAAGGCCTGTTCACTGACAATGGTGTGGTCTTTGACGAAGAGCGTTTTGCCCTGTCCTGTCTGGTGCAGTGGGTCTGGCGGAGCCGGATACGAAACGGTAAGCCGATCCATCTCTACATTCCGTCCTTGCGTATGCGGGAAATCTTTCGGGCGTGGCTGTTTGAGGAGTAAAATACCCCTTTTTGACAACGCTGTCCATCACCCCCCAGCCCCCCTCTTGATTAAGAGGGGGGTTGCCCTGTGTGCCTGCAAACCATTGATATATAAGGGTTTTTTGAGTGTTCTCTTAAAAGAAATATATAAAAAAGAGTCACCAGAGAGGAAAGAAGTACACCCTGGAAGTCAAAGATACATTGGTTTTAATGAAGGAAAAAGAAAGAGAACTTCAAATGGTTAAAGTGCTTGCGGATGGAGAATGACTCTGTCAGAGTCTGCAGATAAAGACGATAACCTGTCGTCAGAACCGGTTCTTTTTGGAGCCTGGTGACGTATGGGAGTTCTTCTGCTGCAGGGGAGGAGGTGACGTAAGAGAGAGGAACTTTCTTTCGTTAAAAAGGAAGGACGGGGGAGGGGATCTCTCTGCCTGACGATGGTGGTCTTATCCTGGAGACGAGACCAACGTTTCTGTCGAAGAACCGTCCGATGCCGAAGGAGAAGAAATCTGGAGGGTACCCTGCGTGATGAAACGATGTGGAGTCAGAAACGGCGTTGCCCTCGACTTGGCGACAAAACAGAACAGGAACCAACGGACTGGCAGTCGCTGAACGATGACAGCCAGATTTATGATGTTCAGAATGAAAGGAGCATAGAGATGAAACAGACCTACACATCTTACAATCAGCTGCCGCTGACGCTGCAGGCTGACGATGTGGCAGCTGTCCTGGGGATCTCCCGGGGCGGTGCCTATACCCTGATGCATTAGGCAGGGTTCCCCACGATCCGCATTGGAAAGCGGATGGTCGTCCCCAAAGATAAATTTTTACAGTGGATGGACGAGCAGACTTCGGCCTGAAAAAAGACCGTCGACCGGATGATTTCCGGTCGGTGGGGCAGCGTAAACTATGTCATCTGGCGGGCGAATATGGTATAATAAAGGTGCAAAACGCCTGTGCCAGAGAAAGGAGTAACAATGGCAAGAAAACGGGCAAACGGAGAGGGAAATCTCCGGCAGAGAGCCAACGGAAGCTGGGAACTGACCATCATGGATGGTTTCCGGAACGATGGCAGACGAAACAGCAAATCCTTCTACGGCAAGAGCCAGAGAGAGGTCAAGGCCAAGGCGAAAGCCTACCTGGATGCCAAAGCAGAAGGGCTGGAAGTGGATGTTAATTATTCTTTTGGTGAGTGGGCAGACCTGTGGTTTGAAGGCCACAAGGACAACGTCAAACCCACCACCCAGGAGAACTACCGGTACACCCTGCGCATCCTGAAGGACTTCTTCGGGAACAAAAAGATCCGGGATATCAAGCCTTTTGATGTGGAGCGGATGCTGAAGACCCTGCAGAAAGAGGGGCGGTCGGTCTCCTGCCTGGCGCAGTGCAGGGGCATGCTGTTTCAGATCATGAACAAAGCCGAGGCCAATGACCTTGTTCGAAAGAATCCGGTGCGGTTTGCAGAGAAGATGCGGCACCAGGAGCCGGTAAAGCGGAAGGAGGCCTTTACGGCGGAGGAAGTTTCCGTTCTGATGGAACGTCTGCCCCGAGACCGAATCGGCATGAGCATTCGGCTGATGCTGGGGACGGGGATGCGGACCCAGGAACTTCTGGCGTTGGAACCGCGGCATATCCGGGAGGACGGCTCGGAGATACAAATCGAGCAGGCCATTAACATGCAGAAGGGAACGGCTGTCATTGGGACACCCAAATCCCGGGACAGTTACCGTACCATTCCGGTGCCGGGAAACCTGCGCTGGTGTGCGCTGGGGCTTCGTTTGACGGACAAGACCTACATCTGGGAGCAGAAGAAGGAGGGGAAACCCTGCAATCCATCCTACTTCCGCAAGCAGTTCCGGCAGGCACTGGAGGCCATTCCGGAGGTGCGAGTCCTGACGCCCCACAGCTGCCGGCACACCTATGTGAGCCAGATGCAGGCGCTGGGTGTGGACTTGGCTACCATCCAAAGCATCGTAGGACATGCCGACCTGGACATGACCAAGCACTATCTTCACGTGCAGGAATCCATCCGTCAGGATGCCGTCGAGCGGTTCAGCAAAGCCTTTTCTGGCGGTCAGGAGCCTCCGGAAGGACCGGATGAGCCGGAAGAGGGGAGAGGAAACGTTATTTTCTTCCCCAATGTGGGCTGATGTGACGTTCTGTCCAGGGTGTATCAGGGTGATTCCGGTACGCATTCCGGTACGAAGAGTTCCGCGAAAACCGGGTGTTCCGCGGTGTTCTGAAAAGGTTTGGAGTTCAGGGCCAAAACTGGCGAAAAACAAAAGAAAAGACCTGAAATCGTTAAGATTTCAGGTCTTCCTTGGTGGAGATAAGCGGGATCGAACCGCTGACCTCTTGAATGCCATTCAAGCGCTCTCCCAGCTGAGCTATACCCCCATATGCAGTTGTGTTCCTCTCGGAACGAAAATTATCATAGCAGATGGGGGCAGGATTGTCAAGAGGATTTTGAAAAATATTTGAAAAAGAGCGGTCAGCGGCTCATGGAGTCAAAGGCATTCTCCATGTCCCGGACGGTCCGGTTCACGAATCGGCGGATCTTCCGCTCGTTGGCCTTGGCCCGCATCCCGATGCAGGTGCCGGCGGCCATGCCTAGGGCCATGCCGGTCCAGAAATTGCTGCAGCACATAGGAGGTCCTCCTTTCGGTGAAATTGTCTCAGGGAGACGGGATTAGTTTGTCCCTCTTTTCATGAAAATTCGTTGCTAAAATATGTGAGTCATTATATAATTAAATATTATCTTTTCCCTTTTGGAGGTCCCCAATGACCAAGATCTATCTCATCCGGCATGCTGAGGCCGAGGGCAACCTCTACCGCCGCATGCACGGCCACTATAACAGCCTTATCACCGACAACGGCTACCGCCAGATCCAGGCTCTGGCGGAGCGGTTCCAAGACATCCACATCGACGCTGTGTACTCCAGCGACCTGTTCCGGACCATGACCACCGCCCGGGCCATCTGCGACACCAAGAACCTGCCCCTTACCACCCGGCCCGACCTGCGGGAGATCCACATGGGAGACTGGGAGGACCGGACCTTTGCCGCCATCGCCATGGTGGAGCCCGAGATGATGGGCTACTTCAGCCAGTCCTCCCCTCTGTACCGGGCCCCCAATGGGGAGAGCTTCCAGGACGTCCGGGACCGCGGTTCCGCCGCCATTCTGGACATCGCCGCCCAGCATGAGGATCAGACCGTGGCCATCTTTGCCCACGGCACCCTCATCCGCAACAGCCTGGCGGTCTTCCAGGACATCGGCCCCGAGGGCATGCACAAGATGAAGCACAGCGACAACACCGCCGTGGCTTACCTGGAGGTGGAGGACGGCAAGGCCACCGTGATCTATGCCGACGACAACTCCCACCTGTCCGAGGAGATCTCCACCCTGGCCCAGCAGCACTGGTGGAAGGGGGACACCAAGAAGGTGGACGTGAACCTGTGGTTCCGTCCTGCCGACCTGACCGACCCCGCCGACCGGGATTTCTACCTGTCCTGCCGGCAGGAGGCCTGGGAGAACCTCTACGGCCAGCTGGACCAGTATGACGGCCCCGCCTTCCTGGCCGAGGCCCAGGAGGTGTGGGAGAAGTACCCCCAGAGCCTCCAAATCGGCATGAAGGGCCGCCGCCCGGTGGGCCTGGTCCAGGTGGACCCTGATCGCCCCGGCGGATACATCTCCTTCCTGTACCTGGTCCCTCGGGAACGGGGGAACAACGTGGGGGTCCAGCTCCTGGGCAAGGCCATCAGCGTCCTGCGCCCCATGGACCGGGATGTCCTGCGGCTGGTCTGCTCGGAAAAGAACCAGGCCGCCCTGGGCTTCTACAAGAAGTACGGCTTCCAGGTGGTGGGCATCACCCCCGGGGCCTACAATGACCTGTACGAGATGGAAAAATACATCGGCTATGAAAGACGAGGAGATCTGTTTTGAAAGCCCTGAAACAATTCCTGCCCATTTCCAAGGAGGATATGCTGGACCGGGACTGGCACTACTATGACTTCCTGCTGATCACCGGCGACGCCTATGTGGACCACCCCTCCTTCGGCACGGCCATCATCAGCCGTGTCCTGGAGGACGAGGGCTACCGGGTGTGCATCCTGGCCCAGCCCGACTGGAAGAAGAACGAGTCCTTCACCATTTTCGGCAAGCCCCGGTACGGCGTCCTCATCAACGGCGGCAACATCGACTCCATGGTGGCCCACTACACCGCCGCCCGGAAACGCCGCCATGACGATGCCTACTCTCCCGGCAACCGGGCGGGGTACCGCCCCGACCGGGCCACCATCGTCTATGCCAATAAGATCAGAGAAGTCTACGGGGACATCCCCGTGGTCATCGGCGGCCTGGAGGCCTCCCTCCGCCGGTTCGCCCACTATGACTACTGGGAGGATAAGGTCCGCCGGTCCATCCTCTTCGACGCCCAGGCCGACCTGCTGGTCTACGGCATGGGCGAGCGGGCCATGAAGGAGATCGCCGCCCTCCTGGCCAAGGGGACTCCCGTCCGGGAGATCACCCAGGTGCGAGGCACCTGCTATCCCTCCCATACCCCTGACGTCTGCGGCTATCCTGCCATCCGGGTGGCCTCCTATGAAGAGGTGGCCCGGGACAAGAGGGCCTACGCCGCCGCCAACCTGGTGGAGTATGACGAGCACGACCCCGTTCGGGGCAAGGCGGTCATCCAGCCCCACGGTAATGAGTACCTGATCTACAATCCTCCTGCTATGCCCCTGACCACGGCC
>JAFXCU010000181.1 GCA_017521345.1 Ruminiclostridium sp.
AGGAATGGATGGTGCAGTAGCGGCCCTTCTTGTGGATGTGGTCCACCAGCTCAGTCATGAAGGGCAGGAACACTTCCTTGGCCACTTCGTCGGAGAAGAAGGGAGCTCTCTGTGCGCCCCAGTCGTCATGGACGGTAAAGCCGTCGACGCCGGGGAAGTATTCGCAGATCTTGTCTACCAGGTCGATGCCCAGCTGGGTGGTCTCGGCGAACAGTTCCTTGACTGCGTCAACCTGATCGTCGTCCACCAGAGCCATGGCGGCGTTCTCGAAGTCCATGAAGGACACCAGACGCTCGAACCAGAAGCCGTTCAGGAAAGTGTAGCAGCCGGAGAGCCGTGCATCCAGGGGGATCTTGGCCGCGGCTTCCCAGTCCCAGGCGTTGATGTCGGGCATCTTGATGTGATCTTTCCACTCGTTGGCATCCTCAAACAGGGGGTTGCCGCCGGGGGTGATGGAGCCGCCTGCGGATTCCACCCACTTCCAGGGCACACCGAAGCAGTCCACACTGTCATGACCCATGGGACGGGACAGCTGGTCGTTGTACTCGGCAATCATGGGGCTGGAGGTGTGGACAAAGGACTGGGCCACAAACCAGGGTTCCTTGCCGAAATAATGGGCATTCAGATTCTCACGGTAGGAAACAGGGGTGTTCAGCAGCTGGGTGGGAGGGCCGCCGAAGAAGCTGGGGATGGAATCGGCGACCTGCAGTTCTCTGGGGGAGAATGCGGGTTTTCTTTTCAGACCGTTCATAATGGTGCCTCCTTTGTGTTGGGTGGTTGGGAAAGACTGGGAAATTTCTTTGCTTTCTTATATGATACATATAAAATAGAAATTTGTAAAGCAGGAAAAATGTACAAAATAAATAATCCGGAAGAGAAACCTCTTCCGGATGGGGATTTGAATTTCAGTTTATCGCGCACCCCAAAGCCTCCCCTTGAGGGGAGCCTTGGGTGCGGCAAACATCAATTTACTGTTTTCTGCTTTTCCAGAGGTTGACTGCGGTGGAGATGCAGACCACGGAGTTGGAGATGACGCCGACCAGGTTGTAGATGGCGATGTTGAACAGGGCGAACATTCCCACGCTGAGGAGGAATGAGAATTTCAGCGCCCGCTCATTGTCTTTGAACCGGAAAATGGCCAGGGTGTACTGGAAATTGGCCAGGACCGGCAGCAGGCCCATTAGCCCCAGGTTGTTGAAGGCCAGACCCAGGATCACGCCAAGGGCTACCAGGGTCCACTCCAGGGCCTTGCTTTGGATATTGCGGATCGCAACGAAATTCCGCAGGATGCTGACGGCGTTCTGGACCGCGCCGGAGTAGCCCCTGAGCACCAGGGTGCCGATGCAGTAGATCAGCTGGCTCAGGCTCTGGACCAGCAAAACGGCTTTCGGTGTCTTTTGATTTGCGCTGATGGAGTCGGTGATCATGGCCAGAATGCTGCACGCGTTGCCAAGGATCAGGCTGAAGCTGTTCATAGTTTTTGTTCCTTTCAGGGGATAAAATCGCCCGCCGGGTGGCGGGCGATGGGGGATTATTCTTCGGGGAAAACGTACTGGGCTTTGTAGCGGGCCAGGCGCTCGGCGTACTTGGCGCTCTCGTCCAGCTCGCCGGACTTCAGTGCGTTCAGGTATTCGTGGGCGTCCATCTTGTCCATGGCGGACTGGATCATTTCCACGGCCACATTGGAGCAGTGGTCGGCGATTCGCTCGTAGCTGGTCAGCAGATCGTCCAGCACGAAGCCGTACTCCACGGTGCACTTGCCGTCCCGCAGGCGGCGGACGTGGCGGCTCTTGACCTCACGGACCAGGCTGTCCACAACCTGCTCCTGGGGCTCCACCTTCATGGCCAGGGCCAGATCATTGGAGGAGAAGGCCTCCACGGTGCGGCTCATGACATCCATGATGGCACGCTCCAGCACGGCCAGCTCGGCCTTGGCCTGGTCGGAGAAGTTGACGTTCTTTTCCTGCATTTCCTTGGCAGCCTTGGCCAGGGTGGTGGCGTGGTCACCGATCCGCTCCAGGTCGGAGATGGTGTAGAGCAAAGTGTTCAGAGTCCGGTTGTCACTGTGGGCCATGGGGGAGCCGGACAGCTTCATCAGGTAGGTGCCCAGGGCATCCTGGTAGTTGTCGGTTTCTTCTTCCAAAGCCTTGACCTTCTTGTAGGTTTCCTCGTCGAAGGCCTTGGTCAGGCTGATGGCGGTTTCCACAGCCTCCATGGCGGAGGCGGCCATGCGGCCCGCGATCTCATGGGAACGCTGGACAGCTACAGCGGGGGTGGCCAGCAGACGCTCGTCCAGCAGCTCCTGCTTCTGGGGGGTGTGCTCGGCGGGGATCACCAGATAGGCCAGCTTTACCAGAATTTTGTTCATGGGCAGGAGCACAGCGGTGGCACCCAGGTTGAAGACGGTATGAATAATGGCAATATCCCAGGGGGCTGCGGTCTGGTTCAGGAAAGGCCAGGGGAAGAACAGGCCGATTCCGTAGAACAGGAAAACAAACAGGGCAACGCCCACCACATTGAACAGCAGGTGGACCACGGCGGTACGGCGGGCATTCCGGTTGGCACCGATGGAGCCCATCATGGCGGTGACGCAGGTACCGATGTTCTGACCCAGAATGATGGGCAGGGCGGAGCCGTAGGTGACGGCACCGGTGACGCACAGTCCCTGCAGAATACCCACAGATGCGGAGGAGGACTGGATGATGGCGGTCAGAGCGGCACCGAAGAGGATGCCGATGATACCCATCAGGGGAGCAAGGGTATTGGGCTTGAACAGCTGTACCAGAAGACTTTCGCCCTGCAGCGCAGTTAGCGAGAGGATCCAGGCGGTAACGGTTGTGCCGACATTGGAACCCATGATGACAC
>JAFXCU010000182.1 GCA_017521345.1 Ruminiclostridium sp.
CCTTTATCACCGGGATAAACCGGGCAACACCTACTACTTGCCCGGAGCTTTGGAACGGTTCAAACCCTGCATCTGGGACCGGGGCAGCAACCTCGGCGGCTTCGTCAACTCCCCCGTATTGGAAAAGGCGTTGGCGTTGTGGGCGCTCTGGTAGAGGGCCTCGTTCCGGCGGGTGAACTCTTCGATGTTCTCCTCCTCGTGGCAGAAGACCTTGACCACCTTCTGTCCCTCCACCATCTCCTCGATGAAGCCGTTCAGGCTGCCCAGGTCCTTCTGCTGGGAGACGAAGTATCGGCCGGAGAGACCGGCGAACTTGCCGGAGATGAAGGTCACCAGACCCACCATCACCAGGGTGAGGATGGTCAGGGGGATGTTCAGCACCACCATGGAGATGAACACGCTTACCACAGTGATGGTGCAGTTGAGCAGCTGGGGCAGGCTCTGGCTCACCAGCTGGCGAAGGGTGTCGATGTCGTTGGTGTAGCGGGACATGATGTCGCCGTGGGCGTGGGTGTCAAAATACTTGATGGGAAGCCGCTGCATGTGCTGGAACATCTCGTCCCGGAGGTTCCGCAGGGTGCCCTGGGACACATAGATCATCAGGCGGGCCTGGATGAAGGAGGCCAGGACGCCGCAGCCGTAGTAAACGGCCACCCGGGAGATGGCTCCCAGCAGGGGAGCGAAGTCGGCGGTGCCCCCGGCCTGGACGGCCTTCACCATGGGCATGATGTAGTCGTCGATGAGGGTCTTGGTGAACATGGTGCCCTGGACCGAGGCCAGGACGCTGACGAAGATGCAGATGACCACCAGCACCAGGTGGATGCCGTAGTTCTTGCCAACAAACTTCAGGACCCGGCCCAGGGTGGCCTTGGGGTTTTCCAGCTTGGGGCGGGGACGTCCCCGGCCGCCGCCGGGACCCTTGGGGATATGATTTTTCTCAGCCATCAGTCTTCCCCTCCTTCGTCGAAGTCGCCGTTTCCGCTGGTCTGGGACTCGTAGACGTCCCGGTAAATGGTGTTGGTCTCCAGCAGGTTTTCGTGGGTGTCGAAGCCCGAAATGGCGCCGTCCTCCAGGACCAGGATGCGGTCGGCATGCTGGACGCTGGAGATGCGCTGGGCAATGATGAACTTGGTGGTGTTGGGGATCTCCTGGGCAAAGGCCTTGCGGATCTTGGCGTCGGTGGCGGTGTCCACGGCGGAGGTGGAGTCGTCCAGGATCAGGACCTTGGGCTTTTTCAGCAGAGCCCGGGCAATGCACAGACGCTGCTTCTGGCCGCCGGAGACGTTGGAGCCCCCCTGCTCGATGCGGGTGTGGTAGCCCTCGGGCATCTTTTGGATGAACTCGTCGGCGCAGGCTAGCTTACAGGCCCGGATGCAGTCCTCTTCGGTGGCGTCCTGGTCGCCCCAGCGGAGGTTTTCCAGGATGGTGCCGGTGAACAGGACGTTCTTCTGGAGGACTACGGAGACTTGGTCACGGAGGGCCTCCAGGTCGTACTCCCGCACGTCACGGCCCCCCACCAGGACCTGACCGTCGGTGACGTCATACAGGCGGCTGATGAGGTTGACCAGGCTGGTCTTGGCGCTGCCGGTGCCGCCGATGACACCGATGGTCTCACCGGAGCGGACAGACAGGGTGATGTCCCGCAGGACGGGCTTTTCGGAGTCCTTTTTGTAGGCAAAGTCCACGTGGCGGAACTCCACGGAGCCGTCGGCCACGGTGTGAACGGGGGTTTCGGGGTTTACGATGTCGGCTGTTTCGTTCAGGACTTCGGAGATACGCTCGGCGCTGGCCATACTCATGGTGATCATCACAAAGATCATGGAGAGCATCATCAGGCTCATGAGGATGTTCATGCAGTAGGCCAGCAGGGACATGAGGCCGCCGGTGGTCAGGTCACCCACCACGATCATCTTGGCACCCAGCCAGCTCAGCAGCAGGATGCAGGAGTAGACCGTCAGGTTCATTGCGGGGCCGTTCCAGGACAGAACCTTGTCGGCAGAGCAGAACATCTTATAGATGTTCTGGCTGGCCTTGTGGAACTTGTTGGTCTCGTAGTCCTCCCGGACGTATGCCTTCACCACACGCATGGCGGAGACGTTCTCCTGGACGCTGGCGTTCATGTCGTCGTACCGGGGGAAGACCTCCCGGAAGTATTTCATGGCACCCTTCATAATGAGCAGCAGGACGATGCCCAGCAGCACCACAGCGACCATGTAGATGGAGGCCAGACGGGGGCTGATGGTAAAGGCCATGATCATGGCCACGATCATGGAGGCAGGGGCACGGATGCCCATGCGCAGGATCATCATGTAGGCCATCTGCAGGTTGGTCACATCGGTGGTCAGACGGGTGATGAGACCGGCGGTGCTGAACTTGTCGATGTTGGAGAAGGAGAAGGTCTGGATGTTCTCATACATGGCCTGGCGCAGGTTCCGGGCGAAGCCGGCGGAGGCGTTGGCGCCGTATTTGGCACCCAGCAGACCGGCAATGAGGCCCAGGACGGCCAGGACCAGCATGATGCAGCCGATCTTGGTGATGTGGGCCATGTCGCCCAGCTCCACGCCCTTGTCAATGATGGAGGCCATCAGCAGGGGAATGACCATTTCCATGGCCACCTCGAAGAGCATACAGATGGGGGTGAGAATGGAGTCCCGCTTAAATTCTTTGACATGGGACAGAAGTGTTTTCAGCATGGGGTCACTCCTTTTTTTCGCTGAGATTGGTGCGGATGCGAGTGCAGAGGGAGCGGAAGAGGTCGATCTCCTCCTGGGTAAAACCCCGGAGGGCCTCAGTCTCCACCTGTTCGATGGCGGCCATGGCCCGTTCATGGTGCTCCAGACCCTTGGGGGTGAGGGTGAGCTTTTTCAGGCGGGCATCTCCTGGAACGCTCTGACGGGTAAGGTACCCCTTTTCCTCCATGAGCTTCACAATGCCGGTGACCGACGAGCGAGTGATGTTGAAGGTCTCTTCGACGTCTCGCTGGAAGATGTCCTTTTCCCGGGTGTAGTAGAGGTAAGCGATCACGTGGCCCTGCATGGCAGAGAGGTCCTCTGCGCCGCTCAGGCGGATGGCCTCGGAAAACTGCCGCCGGTAGGCGTGGGAGAGGGCTTTTACCTCCGCACCGATATGGCAGGGAGGGGACTGCTGACAACAGTGCATGGATGGGTCTCCTTTGCTGGTTGGTAAAAGTTCGGTAACGTACATTCTACCCCTGCTGGGATGGTTTGTCAATGGGGGATAGGGCTGCCTTGACTTTTTCAGCCAAAGGACCTATAGTTGTCATAGAAAGAAAGAGAGGGATGACCATGAGAAAACGGATCCTGAGCCTTTGCCTGGCCCTGGTGATGGCGCTGAGTCTGGTGCCTGGGGCCTATGCCGCTTCTGCCTACGACCGCCCCGGTCAGAAGCTCGTTGCACTGACCTTTGACGATGGACCCAGTGCCCAGTCTGACCAGATCCTGGACGTGCTGGCTCGCCACAATGCCAAAGCCAGCTTCTTCATGAACGGGCATTCCTACCGTCGATATGCCGACCAGATCCGCCGCATGGTGGCAGAGGGGCATCAGATCGGCAACCATACCCTGAATCATCCGGAGCTGTCCAAGAGCTCCGATGCCCTCATTCGTCAGGAGGTAGGGGGGATGGCACAGGCCCTCACGGAGGTCACCGGACTGACCGGGACCGGAGCCATGGGATTTTACCTTCGTCCTCCCTATGGAAGTATAGACAGTCGGTCGGCCGCTGTGGCTGGAGTGCCGGTGGTCATGTGGTCGGTGGACTCCATGGATTGGAGCCATAAAAGTGTCAGCCATCTGGTGAACCAGGTAGGGTCTGAGATTCGGGACGGGGACATTATTCTGGTCCATGAGACGGTAAAGACCACCGCCCAGGGCCTGGATGCCCTTCTCACCAAGCTGGAGTCCCGGGGCATTGAGTTGGTCACCCTGGAGGAGCTCTTCTGGCGGCGGGGGATCACCCCTCAGGCTGGCCAGATCTATTACAGCGCCAAGAATACCGGGGTAAACCTGTGTGAGCCCGAGCTCTACTGGGATGAATCCCGGCTGGACACCCACTGGGCCTGGGAGAGCATCTCCTACGTTCAGGAGGCCGGCCTCATGACCGGCAACGAGTATGGGGAGTTCACTCCCCAGTTTCCCCTGACCCGTGGTCAGTTCGTCACCATTCTGGGCCGTCTGTCCGGGGTGGAGGCAGGGGAGACCCCCTCCGGCTTTACCGACATTCCCGCTGACCATTATGCTGCGCCCTATGCCGCCTGGGCTCGAGAGACCGGCGTCATGGTGGGCCTGGAGACCGGGGCCTTTGGTGTCAACGATCCCCTGACCCGCCAGCAGATGGCAGTGGCCCTGGCCCGGTATGCCCAGGTTCGGGGAGAGACCGCTGGGGACTTTGACCTGTCCGTCTATCCCGACCAGGCCGAGATCGCAGAGTGGGCCCGGGAAGGGGTGGCCCAGTGTTCCGCCTTGGGCCTGTTGAAGGGCTCTGACCTGGGCTTCCAGCCCAACCAGACCACCAACCGGGCCATGGGAGCCACCATCCTCCACCGACTCTGTGAATACGACTTTCCAGCGTAATAGCATCTCCTTTTTGGAAAAGCAAAAAAATGCCCCCAGTCGTTCCGATTGAACGACTGGGGGTTTGAATATCCCTTTCAGGATTACTCAGCGTAGTTGGTGAAGTAGTTCTGGATGACGATGAAGGGGGTGCCCTTGTCACCGGAACCGGAGGTCAGGTCGCACAGGGAGCCCAGCAGGTCGGTGTACTGACGAGGGGTGGTGCCCTCGGAGCTCATGCTGCCCACCAGGTCAGCGTCCTTGGACTGGATCTCCTTGCGGATGGCTTCCTTCAGCTCCTCGCCGGACAGGTCTGCATAGTCGTTGTCGGCCAGGAACTTGATCTTCAGCTCGTTGGGACGGCCGGACAGGCCCTGGGTGTAAGCGGGGGAGACCACGGGGTCAGCCAGCTCCCAGATGCCGCCCACAGGATCCTTGAATGCACCATCGCCGTAGACCATAGCTTCCACGTGGATGCCGCGGTCAGCCTTGATGCGGGCCTGGATACCATCCACCACGGGCTGGCAGTCACGGGGGAAGAGCTTCAGGGTGTCCTCGGTGGCCTTGTTGGAGCCCAGCAGACCGTATGCCTGGTGGTAGCCGCTGCCGTTCACGGGTGCGTTCATGATGTCAGCCAGGGTCAGGGCGTGCTTACCCATGGCGTTCAGGGTGGCGCAGGTCTCGTTCCGGGTGTGGATGTCGCAGCACAGGATGTGGTCGCAGACGGTTGCCACGAAACGGGGGTCGTTGGAGAAGAGGAAGGTTGCCTTTGCACCTTCGCTCTCGATGACCTCACGGTAGAAGTCCAGGTAGTTCACACCGGTGAAGGGGTGGACGGGAGAGCCGAAGGTAGCGATGAAGTCTGCCTCATTGTAGGAGGTCACTTCGCTGTACATATGAGGAACGTAGGCGGAGCGGGCCATCAGGGGGTTGCCCACTTCGTCGTTGGGGAAGCTGAAGAGGATCACCACTTCGTCCATTGCCCGGGCGATGCCCTTCAGGCACATGGAGAAACGGTTGCGGCTCAGGATGGGGAACACCAGTCCCAGCTTCTTGGTTTCAAATTTATTGCGGATGTCCTGGGCTACGTGGTCAACGCTCACATAGTTGCCCTGGGCGCGAGCCACCACGGATTCGGTCACTGCGATGATGTCACGGTCCTTCAGGGTGTAGTTGTCTTCCTTCTCGGATGCGTAAACACTCTGGACAACGATATCAACGATGTCGTCACCTTCCCGAATGATCGGGCCCTGGATGCCTCTGGAAATAACGCCTGCCATGGTCAGTCCTCCAATACGTAGAAAATTACGAAAAATACAAACCCGCGGAA
>JAFXCU010000183.1 GCA_017521345.1 Ruminiclostridium sp.
GCCCCTGCCGCGCTGGACAGGATGAGCATGGGGTTGAAGATGTTCACGATCATGGTGGACATCTTGGCGTTGGTGTGGGTATCCAGCATCTTGCCCTTGGCGGCGATGACACCGGCGGCGATCATCACCAGCAGGGCCAGCATTTGGAGGAATACGGTCAGAATGGTCATAGAAACTCTCTTTTCTCAAAAAATACAGCGGAATCGACTGTATCAAATTTGAGGGGAGATGTCAAGGGAGGCGGACCTTTTCCAGTCTGGCCCGGAGGAACCAGGCCAGGCAGACCATGGCCAGGCCCAGGGCAATGATGACGGCTTTTTTGGGAGTGTCCGGGGCGTAGAGCATAGAGACAAGAAGGCCGGTGCCGCCCCCGCCCAGCATCTCGCTCCAGAATTTCTTCCGCCGCAGGTCCTTGTCGGCCTGCCAGAGGTCCAGGATGTTCCGGTCGGTCTGCTCCCGCAGGTCCTCTTCAGGGATGGTCTCGCCCCGAAAGAATTCGTTCACGCTGATGTCCAGCACCCGGCACAGCTCGGGGATGGTGGCCAGGTCCGGGAGGTAAGCGCCGGTCTCCCACCGGGAGATGGTCTTGTTGGTCACCCCCAACTGTTCCCCCAGCTCCTGCTGAGTCAGGCCCAGCGCTTTCCGGCGGGCGGCCAGGAAGGCGCCGGTTTTGGTTTGGTTCATAGGGTCACCGCCTTTCAAATTTCACCCCTATGGTACCATAGAAGGGTGATTTTGTATTCCCCACAGATGGCGAATGGGGGAAATGTGTCTTGCGTCCTCATAACGTGCCCCTATATCCCCCTACCGATATGGATGTAGGGAACGGTCTTGACCGTTCCGAGGTGGTGCGGGAACGGGCGGACTGGTCAAGATCAGTCCCTACATGGCGTGGTACTATGCCTGTAGGGGCCGATGCCCACATCGGCCCAGCAACGTGGCAGGGTATGCGGCCCCCGAGACAGAAAAAACGACGGGTCTCCCCGTCGTTTTGCCTTATTCCTCTAGAACATCCAATGCGCTCTGGAGCATGGTTGTGACCAGTTTGGTCTGGGTAGGGGTGGCATCCCGCCACAACTTAGCCAGTGCTTCGATCCCCTGGGCCTCATTTGGTCCGAGAGCATCCATGAGAAGGTAGCTGGGCGAGATGGTCAGACTCTGACAAATGGAGATAAAGACAGGTAGGCTGGGCAGTTTTGTGCCGGATTCGATCTGCCTCATGTAGGTGGCGTTGATATTGCAAAGTTCCGCAAGGGTCTCGCTGGTAAGCCCTTTGTCTTTGCGTGCAATGTTGATCCGCTTCCCGATTTCCTTTCGGTACATGCTGCCACCTCCCTGTTAATTAGCTGTCAGAATATCTTTTGTTCCCTTATAGACTATAATTCTGTGGACAAAAAGAAAATATTCCTGTAGACTACACGGTGTAAGCTGTGTGGTGTTTTGAGGAGGGAGCTATGGGAAGAACGCTGTATGACAAAGACTTTTCGAGCATGACGGCAGAAGAAGTTGAGGCATTCATGATGGAGGACACCCCTCTCGAACAGGTAAAGGCAGCCCATCCTGAGTGGGGAGAACAGTTGGAGAGGCTGGAAAGGGGGATCCGGGAAGAAGAGGATGCCCTCTGGGAAAAAGGGATCGAGGATAAAACACGGTTTGCATTGATTTTGAATAAGTGCAGTTTCTTTGCAAAACTTTGGAAAGGGAAGATTCTGGCGGTCACGGAAAGTTTTCCGGGGGAGGCAACTATTGTTATGGAACTGCCATCCCTGGTTCTGATCCGTGATGTGGACGAAATGCTTTTGCGGTATCTTGGGCGGTATGCCCATGGATTTTCCGTTCATCCCAAGGGGGACGAGATTCAGGTGATCATTGACCTTCCGTACCCGCAAGAAGAAAGCAATATTGTCAGACTCCGTTAAACCGTAAGAAAATCGTCAGCCTTTCTCCATTGACCCCGACCCTGCCATCTGGGATAATATAGGTAAGAAGTGAACCGCCCTTCCGCTGAAAGGAGGTCCCTATGCGATTGAAACATCTGACCCTTCTCTGCTGCTCCCTGGTTCTGTGCCTGACCCTGGCGGCCTGCGGAGCCGTCGGCCCTGCCGGGACCGGCGGGGCCGAACCCCTGGAACTCCCCGAGACCCTGGTGAGCCAGGTCCTGCTGGACCAGGCCTCCAGCGGCTACATGGAGGGGGAGTGCGCTGCCGAAGGCCACATCATTCTGGATACCGTTCAGGAGGGAGAATTTTGGCAGGTCTACACCCTGGCCAGTGTGGGCCAGTACGGCTTCTGTTCCGGTCACTTTGAGATGATCTCCGGCTCCGGGGCCATCCCCACCATGATCACCGTGGGACAGGATGAGAACGGAGACTACTACTGCCATGGGATCTGGGAACCCATGGACGGCAATCTCTATGCCGACTCCATCAAGGAGACCTTTCCCCGGAAACTCTGGGGCAAGGCCCTGAACGCCGATGAGAAGTACGGTGACCTGAAAGAGCAAAAAGAGGTCTACGCCCAGGCCTATCTGGAGTCCATCGGCCGGGAGGCCCCCATTGGGAGCTACGGCGACTTTGAACATCCTCTCTTTACGGATCAGGGGATGTCGGTGGAGGTCTCCAATGCCCTGCTCGCCATCGAAAAACTCTACCCCTTCCCCATGTACATCGGCAATGAGGAGCGGATCGAGGATGGGGTGCGCTATGTCTACGAGACCGCCTGGGAGCATGAAGGGGACGGCGTGGGCACCGTTATGTATACCAAGTATAAGTATGACACAGAGGATGTCGTGGAACGGTATGTCTTCCAGGTAAACGGCGATGCCTATACGGGGGTCCAGCCCCAGGGCCCCGGACTCAATGCCCCGGGTGTATGACCCGCCTCATGTAGGGGCGGCTATCAGCCGCCCGCCAACGTGGGGGTGACCTGGGACGTGGGTGCGGGCGCATACTATGCGCCCCTACATGGCGTGGACTCCAGGCAGCAGTTCTCCATGACACAAATCTTCCAAGGACCGTGATTTCACGGTCCTTTTCTTTCATTTTGCTCCATTCGTGCAAAGTTCCCTTTGATTTCAAGGGATTCCTGACAAAATCCATCTTGCAATCCCCTATAGGCAAGCGTATAATATATGATTTGGAAAGAACGAGATCCCATTTGATTTTACATATATTGAGGTGCAGATCAGTGCAGAACGAGAAGTTAAGAAACGTAGCCATCATTGCCCACGTTGACCACGGCAAGACCACCCTGGTTGACGAGATGCTCAAGCAGGGCGGCATCTATCGCGAGAACCAGGCCACCGTGGACCGTGTCATGGACTCCAACGACCTGGAGCGTGAGCGCGGCATCACCATCCTGGCCAAGAACACCGCCGTCCACTACAAGGACTACAAGATCAACATCGTGGACACCCCCGGCCACGCCGACTTCGGCGGCGAGGTGGAGCGTATCCTGAAGATGGTCAACGGCGTCATCCTGCTGGTGGACGCCGCCGAGGGCCCCATGCCCCAGACCCGCTTCGTCCTGTCCAAGGCCCTGGAACTGGGCCACAAGGTCATCGTGGTGGTCAACAAGGTGGACCGCCCCGACCAGCGCATCTACGAGGTCATGGACGAGGTCCTGGAGCTGCTGCTGGAGCTGGAGGCCACCGACGAGCAGTTCAATTCCCCCACTGTTTTCTGCTCTGGCCGTCAGGGCACCGCCTCCTACTCTCCCGACGAGGCAGGCACCGACCTGAAACCCCTGTTTGAGACCATCGTCCAGTATATCGACGCCCCCCA
>JAFXCU010000184.1 GCA_017521345.1 Ruminiclostridium sp.
ACGATGCGGCAAGAAGAACTGGATATGTGCCGCAATATAGCATCACCTCAGGCTGCATCAAAGCTGAGGGAGACCACCTTGTGGTCCCGCTGGACGCAGTAGATGGGCAGCTGCCGCTGGGCGGCGGCGGTGGTCACGTAGCTGGGTAGGTTGGTCAGCAGGCACAGGGCCACGGCGGCTAAAATTGCCCCGGGGATGGCCAGGTATCGTTTGCGGAACAGAAACAGCTTCATAATAATCCCGTCCTTTCTCTTGGGAAAGCCTATGCAGGGGGCAAAACCGCCATGCAAAACCCAGCGAAAAAGGACGGGCCTTTCTGTGATGTGTGTGAAAAGTTGATCGTGTTACTGACCGGGAGGGGAGTCCTTCAGCTGCTCCAGATAACCCACAATGAATTCTGCCCAGGAGTATTGGGCCATGAATTCTCCGGAGTAGGAATTGATCGCACTGACATCATACTCCAGAAAACGATAATAGTCACAGTCTACCAGGTCAGGGATCAGAGCGATGCTGTTGTAGGTCTTGTGGATCATCTCGTCAGCGTTGTGTGCCTTCAGGGTGCGGAGCATAGAGGACAGGATCTTCTGAATATAGACCTGCCGCTTCCGGTCATATACACCGTCATCGAACAGGACGGTGCTGAGCTCCCGGGAGGTGCAGGAGGTACCGTTTCGATACACCAGATAGGCCAGAACTTCCTTGGCCTTGGAGCGCTCAAAATGGATGGGGGTGCCATCCGGTGAAAGAACGTCGAAGTTGCCGAAACAGCGGATCCGGACTTTCCCGGATGGAACAAGGGCGAGAGGATAGCGTAAGTCGGATACCTCTCGCAGGATCTTCTCTTTGGTCACGGGCTTGAGGATGTACCCGCTGGCGTGAAGGGACATGGCGTCGCCAGTGTAGGAGTCATAGCCGGTGACAAAGATGATGTTGAGCTTGGGATAGCGATCCTTTGCCTGTTTGGCGATCTCTACGCCGCTGGCACCCCGCAGGTGAATGTCCAGAAAGGCAATGTCGCAGGGGGTTTCCGAGAGGAAGGTAAGGGCCTCTTTGTATTTTTGGAAGGAATGAAGTTCCGCATGGGGGCAGGCATCCAGTATGGCCTGGGAGAGCATTTCCAGGGCCAGAGGCTCGTCGTCTACGGCCAGGATCTTCACGGTAAAACGCCTCCTTTGGGAATGGTGATGGTGGAAATGGTCCCGATACCGGGGGTGCTTTCGATGGTCAGAGAGCCGCCGCACAGGATCTGCAGTCTGTTTCTGGCGTTGGCAATGCCGATGTGCTGACGGGGGTCCTTTTGTTGGGCGATGGAGTCAAAACCGATGCCGTCATCCTGGATGATGACCCGATAGCAGGTCTCATCCTCCTCGGTGGTAATGGAGATGGTCCCGCCGTCCTCCTTTTCGCCGATGCCATGCTTGACGGCGTTTTCCACCAGGGGCTGAACGGCCAGAGGCGGAAGGCGGAAGTCGGCGCAGGAAATGTGATAGTAGATCTGAAGCTGGTCTCCGAAGCGGAGCTTCTCCAGAAAGATATACATTTTAATATGGTCCAGCTCCTGCTGGAAGGGGATCAGCCTGGTTTCCTGCAGAGAGTTCATGTTGCCCCGCAGATAGTCGGCAAAGGTGATGGTGGCCTCCTTGGCCAGGGTGGCGTCTTTGCCGCAGAGCTGGGCAATGGCAGTGAGGGAGTTGTACAGGAAGTGGGGCTGGATCTGGGAGAGCATGACGGCGATGCGGTTCTCGTTGATGAGGGCATCCTGCTTCCGCAGGTGGACTTCAACCTCTCGTCGGTACTCCAGGATGGTGTCGGTGCCCAGCAGGAAAATGTAGAGGAGGAAGGCCAGCAGGGAGAAGGAGATCCATGGGGAGTCTCCTGTGAAATGGAAAACCACCAGATCCAACAGGACACCTGCGATGAGGATCACAGGCAGTCCTTTGGGGCCGGCCTCGGGTGAGTGCTTTCTGTCGTGGGCCACACAGAGGACGATGACTGCTGCACAGAAGATGACAACTGCATGGGAGAGATGGAGCATCTCCCGCAGTTCCAGAAGGCCGGAGAAGTGGAGGAGCAGCTGAACCAGGCAGGAGACCAGGGTGAGGAGCCAGATAGAAAACAGGGGTCGGTCATATTTGCCCTTGGTTCGGATCTGCAAGGCGGCGATCAGAGGCAGGGGACCCAGCAGCAGGATGAAATCTGCCAGATAAAAGAGAAATGTGGAAAGCTCTGGGTGAAGAAGAACGGTAGTCCGGTTGTCTGCAACGCTCCAGAGGCCCAGCAAGGCGGAGAAAAGCCCCAGGGACAGCAGGTAGCCGCTGGATTTCCGGAGGAAAAGGCGATAGAGATCATAGCCAATAAAGGACAGTCCGGATACGATAGCAACCAGACTCAAAATCCGATCCGGCGCATCACGGTGCATTTGGTGAAGGATGATGTCAGCCTTGGTTCCAAGGTAGAATAGGGGGTCCTTGTGCAGAAAACTTTGGTATACAGGGGTGATCTCTACCGTGATGGTCTTGCCGACATCGTCAGCTTCGAACCGGGTGAACAGCCAAATGCTGCCGATGGTGTCTGTGAAGCGGTTTTCCGGAGCCTTGGTCACCTCTTCCCGAAGGACGCCGTCTATATACACGGCGCCATACTGGTGGACCAGGAAAATGGCCAGAACGGGGTCTTCGGGACCGATGGTCCAGGTATACTGGTCGACCACCCCCAGGGGGGTGTTATCCCGGGGAATGGACTGGTGGCTGTATGCGGTGTGGCGGAAGACATTCTGCTCCAGGGATGGTTGGGTGCTTTCGTTGTTTGGGACTGCCGCAAGGTAGAGCAGGATCCCGAACAGGGTGACGATAGCCAGAAAGGCTGGGGGAAAGGCGTGTTTGCTCGGTGTTGATTTCTTCATGGCAGAGACCTGCTTCCAATGAAAGATACCTTCATTATACAGGAAAAGAACGAATATTACTATAGGCAAAATCTTTTGCAGAAACAGGGGGATTTGTCATCATCTTGTCATATTCTGTGTGCTATCATAAAACTGTCATACTATACATTTCTAAATGCAGCAGAGCTATTGCCGGCATTTTTTCTTTGAAACAGGAGGAACCAACATGACCGATGAAGAACTGAGAAAGCTGAAACGAGGAGACCTTCTGGAGCTTCTGGTGGAGCAGGGAAGAGAACTGGATGACCTGCAGCTCCGGCTCCATACAGCGGAAAAGGCCCTGGAGGATCGCCGCATCCAGCTGGATGAGGCCGGGAGTATCGCCCAGGCAGCCCTGCAGCTCAACGGGGTGTTTGAGGCAGCCCAGACGGCAGCCGACCAGTACCTGGAGAGCGTGCGCCAGCAGAGCCGGGACGTAGAGGCCCTCTGCGCCCGGATGGAAGTGGAGGCTCGGGAGAAGGCCGACCGGATCGTGGCTGAGGCGGAAGCCAAGAGCGCTGCCATGGTGGCCCAGGCCGAGCAGGAGACCCGGGAGTTCTGGGACATGGTGTCCCGTCGGCTGGAGGATTTCTACAACGAACACGCCGGCCTGCGGGAGCTGCTGGCCCTGGATAAGCTGACGGTCCCTGCTGCCGGGAATGCGGATGAGTAAGCAGCCCCGCAGTCTGGAAGACAGACCGAGCCTTGCCCAGCTGGAGGCAGAACTGAGCCGGGAGAAGTACCGCAGCCGATATAACAAGGTCCTGCGCTCCACCATCTATGCTCTGGTGGTGGTGGCGGCGGCGGCCGTGCTGGTGGCCACCCTGTGGATGCCGGTGCTGCAGATCTACGGCTCCTCCATGACCCCGGCGCTGGAGGATGGGCAGATCGTCCTTTCGGTGAAGGACCCCACCCTGGAAACGGGAGATGTGGTGGCCTTCTACTATAACAACAAAGTGCTGGTGAAACGGGTCATCGGCACAGAGGGCGATTGGGTCACCATTGAAAAGAACGGTGATGTGATCGTCAACGGCCAGATTTTGGAGGAGCCCTATCTGGCGGAGAAGGCCTACGGAGATGTGACCATTGACCTGCCCTGTCAGGTGCAGGAGAAAACCATGTTTGTCATGGGGGACCACCGGAGCGTATCGGTGGACTCACGAAACCGGGCTGTAGGCTGTGTGGATGAGGACCAGATCGTGGGCAAGATCGTCTTTTGCGTCTGGCCCCTGAGATCCTTTGGTCCCATGAACTGAAAAATGTGAACAGGGCCTGTTCACATGGTCCCCTACCAGCGGACCATGATACTGACCTCATAGGAAAGGAGGCGGGAGGATGGAACACGGATTGCTGTCACGAGCAATAGAATATATCAATCGACAACGACAGAAAAGACGCTGGCAGAAGGCCGTGACGGCCATGGCAGCTGTGGTGGTTTTCTGCACCACCTATGCCCTGATCCTCCCGGCCATCACCCTGGAGAACCGGGTCTTCTGCGGACAGGAGGCCCACCTTCACGATGGGGACTGCTATGGGCAGGTCCTGATCTGTGAGCTTCCTGAGGCGAAGGCCCATACCCATACGGATGGGTGCTACCAGACGGACAGCACGCTGGTCTGCACCCTGTCCGAGTCCGCCGGGCACACCCACACGGATGCCTGCCGGGCCACTGAGACCCACCTCACCTGCACCAGCACCGAGGAGGGACACCAGCACGGGGATGGATGCTACACGACGACAACGGAGGTCGTCTGCGGCCTGGAGGAGTCCGCCGGGCATACCCATGGGGAGGCCTGCTGGCAGCACACCAAGACGTTAATCTGTACCCAGAGCACCGAGGTTCCCGAGGGCGGGCACATCCACGGTGAAGCCTGCTATGGACCCAGCCAGGAGCCCACCTGCGGCATGACCGAGCATGAGCACGAGGATGCCTGCTATGTGGACCTGGAAGCAGACCGGGAGACGGCGGCCCAGTGGGAGCGGACCTTCTCTGACGTGGAGCTTACGGGAGAGTTCCCGGCGGATGTCCTGGCCATTGCCGAGACCCAGCTGGGCTACACCGAGAGCAAAGACAACTACATCAAGAATGACGAGGGCAGAAAACTGGGCTACAGCCGATACGGCGCCTGGTACGGAGACCCCTACGGCGACTGGTGCGCCATGTTCGTCTCCTTCTGCCTGCACTATGCGGAGGTTCCCGACGAGGCCTTCCCCCTGGAGGCCAACTGCCAGCGGTGGATCCTGGAACTGTCCCAGCGGGACCTGTACCGGACCGCCGGGACCTATACACCCGAAGCCGGCGACCTGATCTTCTTCAACTGGGACGAGCAGCCGGATTCGGACCATGTGGGCCTGGTGAAGGAGGTCGCCCTGGATCGGGCGGGGGAACCCGTTCGAATCGAGACCATCGAGGGCAACTGCTCCAATCAGGTCAAGACCAGGACCTATTCTTTGGATGACAGATCCATCATGGGCTACGGCGAACTGCCGGAGGGGGAAGAGGAGACGGAAGAACCTCTTGGACCCGAGGAGCCTGAAGGGCCTGTAAATCCGGAGAATGGGGCTATCGTGGAGGAAGAACACTCGGACGATGGATTTGTCTCCTGGGAGACCCTGTTGGAGGCGGTGAAGGAGGCGGACATTTCCAACGGGCCGGTGGTTTATATTTTCGGCCGGAACAAAGAGGAGGTGCCTGCTGCAATCTCCGAGGGCGAACAGCGGACCCGTGGTGTCATGATGTTTGCGGCAAGAGAAACCAATGTCACCGATTTGAAAACATACCTTAACAATCATGGGGGCAGTTACTTCTATACGCTGACAGACACAAACAATGAGGAATTGCCCAAAGATAATGCCGGGAATTATATTGTCACGGAGGGAACTACCTATAGACTGACGCTGTCGATCACCTCTCCGGATGGTTTTTTGCCTGGGACCTATCAGTACCAGCTTCCGGAAGGACTTACCGTTGATGGTGGTACCGGTATTTTCCGAATCAATGGGGAAGAAGTTGGTACCTGGACGGTTGCCGACGATGGATTGATGATGCTCGTGTTCAATCAGAACATGGACAGTAAAACTCAGGTCACCATCAGCGCCATGATGGGTGCTGCGTTCCATGGGATCGATCAAACGATTCCTTTTGACGGAACTATTTCGGTGGTGGTAAAGCCTCCGCCGGTGCTGACCGATCCAACCAAGCTCAATAAGTGGGGCTATCAGGGCGATGGTTCTGAAGACAGCCCTGATCCCGGGAAAATCTATTGGACCATAGAGCTGATCGGCGGGAAGGATTCTCAAATCCCGGGCAGTACCATTACCGATGCATTTGTCACACAGAACCAATCATATACCCAGTCTGATCTGGATGGAGGCCTTACCTTTATGGCTTCTCAGCGGGACCCTGCTACTGGTGTTGAGATTGGCTGGCATGAATGGAATGTTTCCTTTGATGATGTGACATGGAATGAGGATGGTTCCTGGAGTTATAAGATCCCGGAGATCGTGACCACCTGTAGATGGTGTAAGGATCTGCATCTTGGCAATGAAGGTTGGTATTATTGGGTCAAATATAGTGTTACCCCCGACCGGACGAATGAGGTGGGCAGTGTTGCCTATGAAAATCGTGTTACCTTTGAAGGCCAGAGTGTGTATGGTTGGTCCTCTATGATGCATGGTCAGTCAACGGCCGAAATTGTGAAAGAGGGCGTATTCCGGGGAGATGCTGAAAATGGATCGTTTGTATGGGATCTGAATCTGACCGTTCCCGGAAGACAGCCTGGAAATAAGGGCGACTATTTCTGGTATCTCTGGGATTCCATGAAAATCAAAGATGACAACGATAATGAGATCTATGTTCACAATGACCTGGATCTTGCCGTTGTTACAGCCACCTGGAATGGTCAAAGATACCAAGTGCCGAAAGTAGAGGAGGCCACAGGAAATGAGCCGTTTGCCTGGCGCAATTCCTGGTCCAGCGACCATAATGACGGCATTTATAACGGCAGAGAGATTGAGCTTCTTCACCGCTGCGACTGTACCGCTGAAAGTTGTCCGAATTGGAATGAAGAAGGGTATTCATGCAACAGTGTATATTGGTATGTACGGCCCGAATCTGGATGGGGCCCCTCTGACTACTGCCATTGCTGGACGGTAGAGGGGGAAACCAACTTTACCTTTACCTATGAGACTGACGATCCAGAGATCCTTGCGCAATACGGTGGAACGGGCAGTACGATCCGGAACGCTGCTACCCTGCAAAACAAAGTCAAGGGTCCTGATGGCAATTGGACAGGAAATGAAATGGACAGTGCGGATGCTCGTGTCGAGATTCCGGGCGTGTTCAAAAAGGAACTCACTGAGGAGTATGACGGGCATACAGCGCACTATACCATCACCGTTAACGAAGCCAAGCTCACCCTAACGGAGGATGGGAACACGCTTACCATTGTGGATACCATGACGGATACCCTGGCGTATATCAGCGGTTCCCTTGTGATCACGACCGATGACGGCAACGGGGTCACGGAAACGCTCGTGCAGGATGAGGATTTCACGGCCGTATACGACAGCGATGCGCATACGCTGGATATCGTGCTGCTCAATCCT
>JAFXCU010000185.1 GCA_017521345.1 Ruminiclostridium sp.
CCCCCACCCCCGCCGGCGAGGGTAAGACCACCACCACCGTTGGTCTGGCAGACGGCCTGCGCAAGATCGGTAAGAACTCCGTGGTGGCTCTGCGTGAGCCCTCCCTGGGTCCTGTCTTCGGTGTCAAGGGCGGCGCTGCAGGCGGCGGCTATGCACAGGTGGTCCCCATGGAGGACATCAACCTGCACTTTACCGGTGACTTCCATGCCATCGGTGCAGCCAACAACCTGCTGGCCGCTATGCTGGACAACCACATCCAGCAGGGCAATGCTCTGGGCATCGACGTGAAGAAGATCACCTGGAAGCGCTGCGTGGATATGAACGACCGTCAGCTGCGCAACGTGGTGGACGGCCTGGGCGGCCGTATGCAGGGCGTGCCCCGTGAGGACGGCTTCGACATCACCGTGGCCTCCGAGGTCATGGCAGTTCTGTGCCTGGCAACCTCCATCACCGACCTGAAGGAGAGACTGGGCCGCATGGTGGTGGCCTACACCTATGACGACAAGCCTGTCACCGCCGATGACCTGAAGGCATCCGGTGCCATGGCTGCTCTGCTGAAGGACGCACTGAAGCCCAACCTGGTCCAGACCCTGGAAGGCACCCCCGCCTTCATCCATGGCGGTCCCTTCGCCAACATCGCCCACGGATGCAACTCCATCATGGCTACCAGAGCCGCCCTGAAGATGGGTGACTATGCTGTCACCGAGGCTGGCTTCGGCGCTGACCTGGGCGCAGAGAAGTTCCTGGACATCAAGTGCCGCATGGCAGGTCTGAAGCCCAACGCTGTGGTCGTGGTTGCCACCGTCCGTGCCCTGAAGCACCACGGCGGCGTGGCCAAGGCTGACCTGGGCGTGGAGAACCTGGAGGCTCTGGAGAAGGGTCTGCCCAACCTGCTGCGCCATGTGGAGAACATCACCACCGTCTTCAAGCTGCCCTGCGTGGTGGCCATCAACCGTTTCCCCCTGGACACCGAAGCTGAACTGGCCCTCATCGAGACCAAGTGCAAGGAGCTGGGCGTCAACGTGGCTCTGTCCGAAGTCTGGGGCAAGGGCGGCGAAGGCGGCAAGGCTCTGGCCGAGGAAGTGGTCCGTCTGTGCGAGCAGCCCAACGAGTTCCAGTACGTCTATGACCTGGACACCACCATCGAGGAAAAGCTGGAAGCCATCGTCACCAAGATCTACCGTGGCGCCAAGGTGGAGCTGACCGCCAACGCCAAGAAGCAGGCCAAGCAGCTCACCGAGCTGGGCTATGGCAGCTGCCCCATCTGCATGGCAAAGACCCAGTACAGCTTCTCCGACAACCAGTCCCTGCTGGGCGCACCCGAAGGCTTCACCGTTACCGTCCGTAACCTGAAGATTTCCGCTGGTGCTGGTTTCATCGTTGCCCTCACCGGCGACATCATGACCATGCCCGGTCTGCCCAAGGTTCCCTCCGCTGAGAAAATCGACGTGGACGAGAACGGCAAGATCACCGGCCTGTTTTAATGAAAAAAGAGCCCTGTTCCCGAAGGAACAGGGCTCTTTTTTGTGGGGTGCGGCCTGCTGCGCGCGCCCTTTGGGCACACTGACAGGCCGAGAAGTGTTTTCCGGCACGCACATGTCGCACCGGAAAACGGATTTGACTCTATTTCGTCGCTGCGGCGACGAAACTCTACGAGGTTTCTTTCCGTTAAATGCGGACGGGGTTTTCGGTATACTCGTTCTTACCGGGTTCCCGCTCAAAGAAGTACCGGCACAGGTCGTACATTCCGGTGGACCGGGCTTCCAGTTGGAAGCTTCGGCGGGCTTCGGGGGGCAGCTTGTCGGCGTGGGCGGGCTTGACGATGACCGGCAGGGAAGCGGTGGATTTCATCTGCCTCAGAAGCTGCTGGCCCTGATTGGTGAAGCCCAGGACCCGCAGGTAGGGGAGAGTATCCGGGCGGTCAGATTCGGTGAGTCCCAGGAAGGCCCACAGAACCATCCGGCGGATGCGGGCGTGGGTATATCGTTTGGTTTTGGTCAGGTCGTAGAGCTCCTCCAGAGTCCGGGCCTGCCGAGCAGCGGCATAGAGCCGGTCAGACAGGCCTTCGCCGCTGTCCGGGAGCTTTGCGTATTCTTCTGGCTCCATGGACCGGAGCTTGGCCAGGATGGCCCGCTCACACTCGGTGAGAAAAGCTGGGTTTGCCCGAACCTCGATCTCGTCCTCAGCCCGCATATAGGGAGTCACGGGGGAAGGGTCCCGCCGGGCGAAATGCGCCCGCAGATAAGAGGCGGACACGTGGGCCTGCTCTCCGCTTTCGGGGTCATCGTGGGCAGCCCCCTCCCGGCGGATGGTATAGGACTCCATGGTGGAGTTCAGGTCCTTCATAGCTCGGAGATACTCGATGCCCAGGTTGTTGTTGGGGTGGCGAAGACACTCGGCCTGATCCCCGATGAGGTCAGCTGTGGCCTTGTGGCGGGCGGCAGGGAAGGAGAGCCCCTTGTCCAGGTAGTGCCGCAGACGCTTCTGCCAGGCGGGGGAGTCCAGGCAGTCCACCACAGCCAGGAGAGGGGCGATCTCACCGGCCTCACTGCCGAAGCAGAGGGTGTCCACCAGGCCGGTGGCCTCCAGCACAGAAATGCCGCCCCGGGCGAATGTCTCGGCGGAGGAGGCAGCCCAGAGGGTGGGGATCTCGATGACCAGGTCAGCCCCGCCGTGAAGGGCCATTTCAGCACGGGCCCACTTGTCGGTGATGGCCACATCTCCCCGCTGGACCCAGTTGCCGCTCATGGCGCAAACGATGGCGCAGTCCGGTCCGAAGGTCCGGCGGAGCTCCTCCAGCTGGTACCGATGGCCGCTGTGGAAGGGGTTGTATTCTGAAATAATACCGATTGTGCGCATAACCAAAGTCCTCCGGTGGAAAAATTGTAATTTGGGGAAAATAATAGTTGTCCTTTTGACCGGAATGGGATAAAATATAGGAGTATATGGATATAATACCCCGAAAGGGCCAATCAATCAAGCTATCTTTGTAACATACTAGAAGGAGAGTGTAATACCCATGAAAATTCTGGTTATTAACGCAGGCAGTTCTTCCCTGAAGTATCAGCTGCTGGATCCCGACACCCAGGAAGTCCTGGCAAAGGGCCTGTGCGAGCGTATCGGCATCGACGGCCACCTGAAGCACACCCCCACCGGCAAGGACGTCTTCGACGCTGACGTGGATATGCCCGACCACGAGGTCGCCATCAAGGAAGTCATCAACATCCTGATGCACAACCACTATGGTGTCATCAAGTCCATGGACGAGATCGACGCAGTTGGCCACCGTGTCGTTCACGGCGGTGAGGAGTTCACCAAGTCCGTCCTGATCGACCGCAAGGTCCTGAAGGGCATCCGTGACTGCGTGCCTCTGGCTCCCCTGCACAACCCCGCTAACCTGATCGGCATCGAGGCCTGCGAGGACGTTATGCCCGGCAAGCCCATGGTTGCTGTTTTCGACACCGCATTCCATCAGACCATGCCCCCCAAGGCTTACATCTACGCTGTGCCCTACCGTTGGTACACCGAGAACAAGGTCCGCCGCTATGGCTTCCACGGCACCTCCCACCAGTATGTCTGCCAGCGTGCAGCTGCTATGCTGGGCCGTCCCCTGGAAGAGCTGCGCATCGTGACCTGCCACCTGGGCAACGGCGCTTCCACCTGCTCCGTCAAGTTCGGCAAGTCCATCGACACCTCCATGGGCTTCACTCCCCAGGACGGTCTGCCCATGGGCACCCGTTCCGGCGCCATCGACGCAGCTATCACCGAGTACATCGCTGACCAGCGTGGCTACTCCGGCAAGCGTGTTGAGAACGTCCTGAACAAGGAATCCGGCATGCTGGGCGTTTCCGGTGTCTCCTCCGACTTCCGTGATCTGGAAGTTGCTGCTGCTGAGGGCAACGAGCGTGCTCAGCTGGCTCTGGACATCTTCGCTTACAAGGTCACCAAGCGCATTGGTTCCGCTGCTGCTGCTATGGGCGGCGTGGACGCAGTCGTCTTCACCGCAGGTGTCGGCGAGAACTCCGCTACCATGCGTGCAAAGATCATGGAAGGTCTGGAGTTCCTGGGCCTGAAGATCGACCCCGTCAAGAACGACGTCCGCGGCAAGGAGCGTATCATCTCCACCGATGATTCCACCAATGCCATCCTGCTGGTTCCCACCAACGAGGAGCTGATGATCGCACTGGACACCGCACGTCTGGTCCGCGAGGCAGAGCTGAACGGCGCTCTCTAATCCTTACCTGTAAAAAAAGTCCGCTTGCTTTTGAGCAAGCGGACTTTTTCTATGCGGAGTTGCAATTTGATAACTGATATGGTAGGATAAAGAAAATCACCAATAGGATAGGAGACATACTATGTTTCAGGGATTTTCTGAGGCAACCAACGAGTTCCTCTGGGGCATCCGCTTCAACAATGAAAAACCGTGGTTCGAGGCCCACAAGCAGGAGTACATCGACCACGTCCAGGAGCCTCTGCGCCAGCTGGCCAAGGAGATATATGAGAGATTTACCGCCAAGTACCCCGACCTGCCACTGAACCTTCGGATCAGTCGGATCTATCGGGATGCCCGCCGCCTCCACGGCCGTGGTCCTTACAAGAGCAACCTGTGGTTTACCCTGCGGATGGCAGGGGAGGACTGGGCCCAGATGCCTGCCTTCTGGTTTGGCATCCACCCCTCCAGCTACA
>JAFXCU010000186.1 GCA_017521345.1 Ruminiclostridium sp.
CCCGTGAGCACGCCCCCATGGTCATCAAGGAGTCCGGCATCTCCTGCGTCATCGCAAAGACCTTCGCCCGCATCTTCTACCGCAACGCCATCAACATCGGCCTGGCCATCATGGAGTGCCCCGAGGCCAGCGAGAAGATCGAGGCAGGCGACGAGGTGGCCGTGGACTTCGACACCGGCGTCATCACCAACGTCACCAAGGGTGAGACCTACCAGTCCCTGCCCTTCCCCGAGTTTATCAAGGAGATCATCCAGGCCGGCGGCCTGATGGCCTCCATCAAGGACAACCAGTAAGGGAGGGCACCGACATGAATTACAATATCGCTGTGATCCCCGGCGACGGCATCGGTCCCGACATCGTGGAGCAGGCCGTGAAGGTCATGCACAAGGTGGGCGACAAGTTCGGCCACACCTTCACCACCAAGACCGTCCTGGCCGGCGGTGCTGCCATCGACGCCACCGGCGGCTGCCTGCCCCAGGAGACCATCGATGTCTGCAAGGCATCCGACGCCGTCCTGCTGGGCGCTGTGGGCGGCCCCAAGTGGGACAACCTCCCCGGCGGCGAGCGTCCCGAGCGTGCCCTGCTGGGCATCCGCAAGGAGCTGGGCCTCTTCGCCAACATCCGTCCCGCCGTCATCTTCGAGGAGCTGGCCGACGCCTCTCCTCTGAAGGCTGAGATCCTCTCCGGCGGCCTGGACATCGTGGTGGTCCGTGAGCTCACCGGCGGCATCTACTTCGGCGAGCGGGGCACCAAGGAGACCGACATGGGTCCCGCCGCCTATGACGTGGAGATGTACTCCGAGGGCGAGGTCCGCCGCATCGCCAAGGTGGCCTTCGACATGGCCATGAAGCGCAACAAGAAGGTCACCAGCGTGGACAAGGCCAACGTGCTGGACTCCTCCCGCCTGTGGAGAAGAGTAGTGGAAGAGGTTGCCAAGGACTACCCCGAGGTCACCCTGAACCACATGTACGTGGACAACGCCGCCATGCAGCTGGTCCGCAACCCCCGTCAGTTCGACGTGATCGTCACCAGCAACATTTTTGGCGATATCCTCTCCGATGAGGCCAGCCAGATCACCGGCTCCATCGGTATGCTCCCCTCCGCCTCCCTGGCAGAAGGCAATTTTGGCATGTACGAGCCCATCCACGGCTCCGCTCCCGACATTGCCGGTCAGGACAAGGCCAACCCCACCGCCACCATCCTGTCCATCGGCATGATGCTGCGCTACACCTTCGGCCTGGGTGCCGAGGCGGACGCCATCGACGCCGCTGTGAAGGCCGTTCTGGCCAAGGGCTACCGGACCCCCGACCTGTACACCGGCGAGGGCACCTTGGTGGGCACTGCTGAGATGGGCCAGCGAATCGCTGACGAAATTTGATCGCATACAACTTTTTGGGCGTGCTGCAGATGCAGCACGCCCTTTTCTGCTATAAGAGGGTTGAAACCGCTGGTGCCCCCTATAGACAACATTGACAAAACTTTAATAATATTATATAATTTCTTTATAATCAGTTTCCTATCCGCCCCTCACTGCGAAAGGAGCGATCTCCATGCGCAACCCCTTTGAGGACATCACCAGCAAGGCCTTTCACCCTGACCCAAAGGAACGGCGGGCTTGGTGGAGCTGGCGCATCACCAGGTACATCTTCCTTTGGATCGCTGTTTTGTTTGCCATGCTCATGTGGCATTTGATCACAAAGAACGCCCAGGAGACTCTTCCCGCAGAACCCGGCACGATCCAGGACGGGGTCTACTACTTTTACAAGGGCAGCGGTACCACCCTTCCCCTTCTGGAAAACACCCCTGTTGGCCTCTGCGCCTACACCCCCGGTCAGGAGCCGGAGGTTCTGGTGTCTGCCAAGGAATACTCTCTGGACCCCACCGTTCCCTTCTGGGGCGTGAACGAGCACGGTCTGTACTTTATTGATAACGGCACCGACAGCATCTACCGCATGGACCTGGACACCCAGGAAATCTCTCAACTCTACACCCGGACCGCAGAGGCCTACCAAACAGATCTTTCCCTCACTGCTCTGTACCTGTATGAGGATCACATCCTCCTCCAGCGCCGCATGAGTCAGACAACCGACTACCTGACCCTGGACTGCGCAACAGGACAAGTCCTGGACCAGTCGAAGGAGCCTCCCCAGGAACCGACGGACCCTCAGCCGGGAACCGCCGCCTACGAGGTCCAGCGGCTGGACCTGCCCGCCACAAAAGAGGATATTTTTTACACCTACCTGGATGTTGCCGACCAGTGGCTCTTCTACATCACCAACATCCCAAAATATGTGGAGGGACACAACCGGTCCGTCACAGAACTCTGGGCCATGGACATAGAGACCCAGGAGCGGCATCTGGTCCAGGATGAGATCATCCTTCATCAGGTGGTCACTGACGGCACCTGGCTTTACGACTGCGACAGGAATACCGATTGCTACCATGTGGAATACAACGACCAGGGCATCCCCTGTGGGCTGACCCTCATCCAGGAGAAGATATAAGTCCCGTTGACAGAAAGGAGTGATCCCCGTGCGTGACCCCTTTGACTATCCCATGGAACCCATGACCCCCCAGCAGGTCCAGGCTGAGCAGAAGGAACGGAAGGCCCGGAGCAGCTGGGTGTCCACCGGCATCCTCATCCTCCTGGCTGCCTTTGTTATCTTTGGCGCTATCATGTTCTGGATGGGCAAGACCTCCCAGGAAGACCTGGGCGGAGAACCCGGTGCCATCCAGGATGGGGTGTACTACGTCTACGGAGGCAGCGGTTTTGTCCTGCCTAACGAGGTCCGTATCCCCATCGGTCTCTGCGCCTATACCCCCGGCCAGGAGCCGGAGATTCTGGTGTCTGCCAAGGACTACAGTCTGAACACCATCTTCCCCTGCTGGGATGTAAATGCCCAGGGACTGTTCTTCTTCGACCAGAACACCTGTATTCTCTACCGAATGGACCTGGACACCAGAGCGGTGACTCCCTTCTATGTTTTTCCCGAGACGGACCCCGCCCCTGTTGTGTTCTTTCAGTATCTGGACGAAGAACGGCTCATCGTAAGCTATAACCTGGACCCCATCTATTACTATTTGACTCTGGACTGCCGAACCGGGGAGGTCCTGGCGAAGCAGAAGGAGAAGCCCCCGGAATTGACGGAACCCCAGGAAGGGACCCTGGCCTATGAGGTCCAGCGTCTGGCCCTTCCCGAGGGAACGGTCACGGAAAACGGAACCGAAAACTGGTATGCCTATCTGGCCTTCGCTGACCCCTGGCTGTTCTATGTGAAGCAATTTCCCGATGAAAATCCCGACATTGCCGCCTATCACTCCCAGCTCTGGGCCATGAATGTGGAAACAGAAGAGCGACACCTGGTTCAAGACAAAATAGAGCCTTACCACATGGTCACTGACGGCAATTGGTTCTATATCTGCGGCGGGGACACCGACTGCTACCAACTGGACTACAACGACCAGGGCATCCCCTGCGGGCTGACCTTGATCGAAGAACGAATTTGAGCATAAAAAAGACCGCCTATGGCGGTCTTTTTTGCGTTTCATGTGTATCCTTCATTTTGTAGGGGCGGCTATCAGCCGCCCGCCAGCCTTGTGTTTGCCCGCCACGTGGGTCGGGCGGATACTATCCGCCCCTACATACACGCGCAGTCCGTTATCCCTTCCTTCGGTCAATCACCAAAAACAGCGGCAACGCCAGCAGGGTAAACCCTGCGGCGGCAAAGTACATCACCTGATAGCTCCCAAAGGCCGTCACCACCGCCCCCAGCAGGGCCGGGCCGAAGCCCATGGCCACGTCACAGCACAGGTAGAAGGTGGTCACGCAGTAGGACCGCCGGGACAGAGGAGCCGACTGGCAGGCCATCACGTTGCAAGCGGAGTTGAGAGAGCCGTAGCCCAGGGCGCAGCCCGCCGCGCACAGCACCAACGTCAGCACGCAGGGCCGGAAGGCCATCAGGGCCAGGCCTGCCGTCTGGGCCAGGATGCCCGGGATGCACACATAGCGGTTGCCGTAGCGGTCCTGGATCTTGCCCGCCGCCGGACGGCAGACCACCAGCAGGGCGGCGTACAGCAGGAAGAACCAAGAGAAGGCCTCCACCAGGTCCACCTGCTCCGCATAGATCCGGTAGAAGGACATGACCCCCACATAGCCCAGGGCGCTGAGGCCGGTGACCACGGAAATGGGAACGGCATTGGGCTCGATGAGCTTGCGGAGAAGGGAGGTCTTTTCCGTCAGGGACTTCTTCTCTTCTGCTCCGGTGTCCACCCCGCTCAGGTCCACGAAGAGAAGGAAGAACCCCATCAGGAAGGACAGGACGATGGCGCACAGGAAGCACCCCATGGCCCCAAAGGCATCGTAGATATATCCCCCCACAAAGGGGCCGATGCCCACGGAGATGGTGGTGGCCAGCATGAAGTAGCCCGCCGCCTCCCCGAACCGGCTCTTGGGCAGGATGGACATGCCGATGGTCATGGTGGCGCTGGAGGCGGCGCCGAAGCCCAGGCCGTGGACGAACCGCACCAAAATCAGCAGGGGCAGGCTGTTGACAAAGGGGTAGAAGCAGCAGGCGGCGAAGTGGAGGGCGGAGGCCGCCAGAGCCACCTGCTTCCAGCCAAAGGTCTCCATCCCCTTGCCGGAGGCCAGCCGGGAGAACATCCCGCCCACCACGTAGATGCCGGACACCAGCCCGGCCACTGCGGCGGTGGAGCCGAACTCCGTGGCATACTGGGTGATGGTGGCCATGAGCATATACATGACCATGGCGCTGCACAGGAGGGATAGAAAGGCAAAACAGAAGTTTTTGGTAAAAATCTTTTCTTTGGTCACAAACAAGGACTCCTTGTCAAATCATCTCTGGAAATAGTCGGACTCCCGGTACTGGATGGCCTCGGCCAGGTGGTGGGGGGCGATCCTCTCCTCCCCGTCCAGGTCGGCGATGGTCCGGGCCACCCGGAGGATGCGGTCGTAGCTCCGGGCGGTAAGGCCCATGTGCTCATAGGCCCCCTTCATGATGGCGGTGCCCGCCGGGTCCAGGGCGCAGTAGCGTTTCAGCTCCTCCTGGCCCATGGCGGCGTTGCAGGCCGGGCCGTCGGGGCCGAACCGGGCGGTCTGGACGGCACGGGCCTTCACCACCCGCTCCCGGATGGAGGCGGAGTCCTCCCCGGGGCTCCGGTCAGCCAGGTCTTCAAACTCCAGGGCGGGGACCTCAGCGTAGAGGTCGATGCGGTCCAGGAGGGGGCCGGACAGACGGCCCAGGTACTTCCGCACCGAGGCAGGGGAGCACCGGCACCGGCCCGAGGGGTGGCCGTACCAGCCGCATTTGCAGGGGTTCATGGCGCACACCAGCATGAAATTACTGGGATAGGTCTCGGAGGCCGCCGCCCGGACCAGGGAGATCTTCCCCTCCTCCATGGGCTGACGGAGGACCTCCAGCACATCCTTGTGAAATTCCGGCAGCTCGTCCAGGAAGAGGACCCCGTGGTGGGCCAGGGAGATCTCACCGGGCTTGGGGTAGGGGGTTCCGCCCCCGGCCATGCCCACGGCGGAGATGGTGTGGTGGGGGGACCGGAAGGGCCGGTGGGAAAGGAGGGGCTGCTCCTTGGTGGTCAGGCCCATGACCGAATGGACCTGGGTGGCCTCCAGGGCCTCCCGCCGGTTCATGGGCGGCAGGACCGAGGGCAGACGCCGGGCCAGCATGCTCTTGCCCGAGCCGGGCGGGCCGATCATGGCCACGTTGTGTCCCCCGGCGGCGGCGATCTCCAGGGCCCGCTTCACCTGCTCCTGACCCCGGACTTCCGAAAAATCGGGCACGGGAAGGTCCTCCAGGGTGCCGGACCAGGGTGCCGCAGGCTCAATATAGCCCCGGCCGCACAGGTGGTCGGCCAGCTGCTTCACATTTTCCACCGGGTAGACGGTGAGTCCCTCGGCCAGGGTGGCCTCCGGGGCGCTGTCGGCCGGGACGTAGAGCCGCTGGATCCCTGCCGCCTTGGCCGCCAGGGCCATGGGCAGCATGCCCACCACGGGCCGGAGGGTGCCGGACAGGGAGAGTTCCCCCACGAAGGCGCAGTCCGGGTCCTGCCAGGTGAGCTGCTCCCCGGCGGTGAGGATGCCCACCAGGATGGGCAGGTCATAGACCGTGCCGGACTTTCGCAGGTTGGCGGGGGCCAGGTTCACGGTGATGCGGCCCACCGGGAAGGTGAAACCGTTGTTCTTAATGGCAGAGCGGACCCGTTCCCTGGCCTCCTTCACGGCGGCGTCGGGCAGGCCCACGATATCGAAATTGGGCAGGCCGCCGGCCAGGTCGCACTCGGCGGTGACCTCATAGCCGTTGATGCCCTGTAAGCCCAAAGAGCGTACTTTGTGAAGCATACTCTGCCTCCTCTCATACATCTTATCGTAACTATGCCACAAATCCCCCCAGGGGGCAAGGGGTTGCCAAAGTTTTGATTGCATGGTAGGATGGAACCAATCTAACACACACAGGTAAGGAGGGACCGCCATGAAGCGAGGTCTGGTCCTGGAGGGCGGCGGCATGCGGGGCATGTTCACCGCCGGCGTCATCGACGTGATGATGGAGCAGGGCATTGATTTTCACGGGGCCGTGGGCGTATCCGCCGGTGCGGTCTTCGGCTGCAACTATAAATCCCGGCAGATCGGCCGGGCCATCCGCTACAACCTGCGGTTCTGCCAGGACCCCCGCTACTGCAGCGTCCGGTCCCTGGTCAAGACCGGGGACCTCTTCGGCACGGACTTCTGCTACCGGGAGATCCCCAACGAGCTGGACCCCTTCGACACGGAGGCCTACCAGGCCAACCCCATGGAGTTCTATGTGGTGACCACCGACGTGGCCACGGGGGAGCCGGTCTACCACCTCTGCCCCAAGGGGGACGAGGAGGACCTGCGCTGGTACCGGGCCTCGGCCTCCATGCCCCTGGCCGCCCGGCCGGTGGAGATCGACGGCAGGGCCATGCTGGACGGGGGCATTTCCGACGCCATCCCCCTGAAATTTGCCGAGACCCTGTATGACCGGAACGTGGTGGTCCTGACCCAGCCCAAGGGCTATGTGAAGAAGAAAAACAAGGCCCTGCCCCTCATCCGCCGGGTCCTGCGCCAGTACCCCAAGGTGCTGGAGGTCATGGCCCGCCGCCACGAGGACTACAACCGGATTGTCACCTACATCCGGGGCCGGGAGCGGGTGGGCAAGGTCTTCGTCATCCGGCCGGAGATGCCCCTGGACATCAGCCGGACGGAGAGCAACCCGGAAGAGCTCCAGCGGGTCTACGACCACGGCCGAGCCGTGGCGGAAAAGCGGCTGGCGGCCCTGAAAGATTTTTTGAATGCGGGAGGAACCCCCAATGAAAACAAAATTTGAATCCCTCACCGGTCTGGCCACCGAATGGCGGACCATGGAATACAACTGGCGGGACTGCGCCCTCTACGCCCTGGCTGTGGGCGCTGACGGCACCGAGCCCCGGTACACCTACGAAAAGGACATGGTGTGCATCCCCACCTTCGGCGTGACCCCCTACTGGGGTACCGTGAACCTGGTGAACAAGATCCCCCGGCCCACCTCCATCCCGGTGGTCATCGAGGAGAAGCTCCAGCCGGAGAAGTCCTATGTGAACCTGGACTACGAGTTCTTCTACCACAAGGCCATCCAGCCCGTAAAGGGGACCTTCGTCTACCGGGATGTGCTGAAGAACCTCTACGACCGTGGAGAAGGCCGGGGCATGGCCGTTCAGTCGGAGGTGGAGGTCTTCGACGAGGGGGGCACCCTCCTGTGCACCAACCGCTGCACCACCCTCTTCCCCACCCTGGGGGGCTACGGCGGCCAGCCCATGGCCCGCCGGGAGAGCCTGATCCCCGACCGGGACCCCGACATCATCTGCGACGATCACATCGGCAAGGCCCAGCACCTGCTCTACCGCCTCACCGGCGACACCAACCTGGTCCATGTGGACGAGGAGGTGGCCACCAGCCGGGGCCTCAACGGACCCTTCGTCCACGACCTGTGCGCCTTCGGCTATGTCTGCCGTCTGGCCACCGCCGCCCTCTTCCCCGGCCAGCCGGAGAAGCTTTCCCGGATGTACGCCGCCATGAAGACCGTCCTCTACCCCGACACCCCCATCGCCCTCCACCTGTGGAAGCTGGGCGAGGGCAAGGCCGCCTTCCGTCTGGTGAACCAGACCACCGGCAAGGCCATCCTGGACAAGGGTGAGATCGACTGGACGGAATAATTTCCTATTTTTCATTGATTCACGCTCATTGTAGGGGCCGATGCCCACATCGGCCCGGCCAACATAGGTTGTATTCCCACGGGCGCAACAATCCCTCAGTCTTTTGCCTTCGGCAAAAGCCAGCTCCCTTTGCACAAGGGAGCCTTCCGAGTATAAAAAAGTCCGAGAACTGCATCAGTTCTCGGACTTTTTCTCACTTTTCTTCCCGCTCCTTGGCCCGCTGGGCCAGGGCCAGGTCACGAGGGGGGGCATCCTCCAGGTGGAAGACGCCCATGTCGTAGAAAACCTCCAGATGGACCCAGCCCCACTTTTCCGAGGCGTAGATCCCCTGCATCCAGGTGTATTCCTTCCGCAGGTCACGGCTGAGGAAGTTTTCCAGCTGGTCCATGGAGATGATGTTGCCATAGTCGTGGTGGACGAACTTCACCAGACAGTCCTCCAGGAAGGGGGCCAGATCGGGGTCTCCGGCCGCCACGTTGGTCAGGGACGGGTGGAGGTAGAGATCCGGGAAGGGGAATTCGCTGGTCTGGGCCAGGCCGTGTTCCCGGACCCAGTCATTGGCCACGCTGTCAGGGTCGGCCACCATCAGGCCGGCTTTGCGAAAGAGTTCCATAAGGCACCTCCAGTGTCAGTATTCTTGGCTCCAGTATACCGGGTTTGACAAAAAAAGTCCACACCCTATTGACAAGGGATACACAGCCGGTTATACTGTATATACCGTACATAAACAGTTAGGACGGATGTCTATGAATATCATCATCAGCAACGCCAGCGACAAGCCCATCTACGACCAGATCTATCACCAGATCAAAACGGCCATTCTCTCCGGGGAACTAGCCCCGGGACAGGCCCTGCCCTCCATCCGGGCCCTGGCCAAGGACCTGCGGGTGAGCGTCATCACCACCAAGCGGGCCTACGAGGAGCTGGAAAAGTCCGGCTACCTCCACACCGTCCCCGGCAAGGGCTGCTATGTGGCCGAAAAGAACACCCAACTGGTCCGGGAGGGCTATCTCACCCAGATCGAAGAACATATGTCCGCCATTCTTACCCTGGCCCCTGCCTGCGGTCTGAGCCTGGAGGACCTGACCCAGATGCTCCGGCTTCTGAGCGAAGACGAGCCGTAAAGGAGGAACCCCTATGAACGCCATCCAATGCCGCGGCCTCACCAAGGCCTACCAGGACTTCACCCTGGACAACATCACCTTCGACCTGCCTGCCGGGACCATCCTGGGCCTGGTGGGCGAGAACGGTGCCGGCAAGTCCACCACCTTAAAACTCCTGATGGACGCCATTCCCCGGGACGGCGGACAGATCACCATCCTGGGCACCGACAACCAGAGCCCCGACTTCATCAAGACCAAAGAGGACATCGGGGTGGTCCTGGACGAGGCCTGCTTCCCCGAGGTCATCACCCCCAAAGAGCTGGGGAAGGTCATGGGCTACGCCTACCGGAACTGGGATCAGGCCCAGTATGAGGGCTACCTGTCACGGTTCCGCCTCCCTCTGGACAAAAAGTTCAAGGACTTCTCCCGGGGCATGAAGATGAAGCTGGCCATCGCCGTGGCCCTGTCCCACCGGGCCAAGCTCCTGCTCCTGGACGAGGCCACCAGCGGTCTGGACCCCATGGTCCGGGACGAGATCCTGGAGGTTTTTAACGACTTTACCCGCCAGGAGGACAACACCGTCATCCTCTCCTCCCACATCGTCAGCGACCTGGAAAAGATCTGCGACTACATCGCCTTCCTCCATCACGGCAAGCTGGTCCTCTTTGAGGAGAAGGACCGGCTTCTGGAGGAGTACGCCATCCTGAAGGGCACCGCCCAGCAGCTGGAGGAGCTGGACCCCACCGCCGTGGTCGGAAAAAAGGTCACCCCCTACGGGGCCCAGGCTCTGGTCCGCCGGAGTCTCATCCCCGCCGGGTTCGTCACCGAGCACACCACCCTGGAGGATATCATCCTCTTCCTGGCCCAGGGTGAAGGATAAGCACAACCCTTTCCTCTCGCAACCTGCCGATATTGTATGTAGGGAACGGTCTTGACCGTTCCGACGTGAGTGCGTGAACGGGCGGAATGGTCAAGACCATTCCCTACATGGCGTAGTGCCGCCCCCTCACCCCTTTCCGAAAGGAGACCTTCTCTATGAAAGCCTTACTGTACAAAGATTTTCTGGTTCTGTGGAAGCAGATGAAATTCGTCATCTTCATGGTGGCCATCTTCTGCATGATGCCCGTCACCACAGGCCTCAGCCTGAACGCGTTCTTCGTGGCCTATTCCGGCCTGCTCATCCCCATCACCCTCTTCGCCTATGACGAGCGGGCCAAGTGGGACTCCCTGGCGGCCATGATGCCCTTCTCCACCAAAGACATGGTCCTGAGCCGTTACGTCTTCAGCTGGCTGGCCATGGCCTACGCCGTCCTGTGCTACCTGCTGGGACTGCTCTTCTTCCAGTCCGGCCTACTGGAGGAGGCCCTCATCACCCTGGGCCTGACCCTTACCCTCCTGCTGGTGGTCCAGGCGGTCTACTTCCCCATTCTCTTCCGGCTGGGTGCTGAAAAAGGCCGCCTGGTGATGATGCTGGTCATCATCGGCATCATGGTACTGGCCGCCCTGGGGGCCGCCGTTCTGGACAAGCTGGCCATTGCCCCCTCCCCCTCTGTGACCCTGCCGGGTCTGGTGATCGGCGCTGCGCTGAGCCTGGCTTCGGTAAAGGTCAGCGTGAAGCAGTATGAGCAGAGGGTGTGGTAACACCCCAGAGCCTCCCCTGTGTAAGGGGAGGTGGCTCGCCAAAGGCGAGACGGAGGGGTTGTAGCCTGCCAGGTTTTTGACAATCCCTCAGTCACCTTCGGTGACAGCTCCCTTTACACAAGGGAGCCTTTTAGAAAGGAGCACGCCCGTGAAAGCCTTACTCTACAAAGACCTTCTTCTCCTCTGGAAGGAGGGCCGCGGGACGGCTCTGTTCTTTGCCGCCATGGCCGCTGCCTCCTATCTGCTCCAGAAGGGTGAGCTGGCTCCCATCAACGGTTTCGGTCTGCTCTTTCTTCTGCTCATCGTCCCTCTGGACCTGGATTCCCACTGGCTGAACACCCTGCCCATCTCCTCCAAGGCCCGGGTGTGGAGTAAATACATCGAATTCTGGGGTTTGTCCCTGGCCCATTTCCTGCTGGTCTGGGCGGTTTCCATCCTCTCCCCATCGGATGCCGTTACCCGGGAGGTCTTGGTGACCTTCCTGGTCTACTGGGCCATCGCTCTTGGGATCCTGTCCTTCTTCCTTCCCGTCCTCTCCATGTTCGGCACTCAGAACAAATGGGCTTTTTCCTTCTTCTTCCTGACCTGCTTCCTGGGCTACTTCGCCGGGCTCATTCCCCTGGGCCTGGTCCGGGAGAGCCCCCTCACCGTCCCCGACGTCCTCCCCTACGTGGGCATCCTCTGGGTGACTTCGGTGATTTCCGCCTTTCTGGCGGCAGACCAGTACCGAAAAGCCTGGGCTTCGTGAAAAATGTCTTGACAACCGCTCACTTTTGGATTACATTTAGTGGTAACAATCCAAAAATACAAAGGCTATGAAGAGAAGAGTACCCGGAGAGATAAGCCGCAGAGAGTCCCGGTTGGTGGAAAGGGATGCAGAAGGCTCTGGAGAAGATGGTCTCGGAGCCGCGCACCGAACGGCATCGCCCGCTAGGCTGCGACGGGAGCGCCCGTCATCGCGCCGGGGTGTGTCTGCACCCGCTAAGGCCGGTTTCGTGAGAAACCGTGCGAACCAAGGTGGTACCACGGCTGTTCAGTCGTCCTTGATTTTGTATCAGGGACGATTTTTTTATTGCCTTACCCCATAGAGAATGAGAGAAAGATAGGTGAAACACCTGTGAGCAAAACCATCATTCAGATCGAGCATCTGAACAAGACCTTCGGCGAAGGCCCCACCGCGGTCCACGCCCTGGAGGACATCAACCTGGAGATCCGGGAGGGTGAGATCTTCGGCATCATCGGCCTGTCCGGCGCCGGCAAGTCCACCCTGGTCCGCTGCATGAACATGCTGGAGCGTCCCACCTCCGGCTCCGTCATCGTGGACGGCCAGGAGATGACCCAGCTGAAGGAAAAGGAGCTGAACAAGGCCCGCCAGTCCATCAGCATGATCTTCCAGAGCTTCAATCTGCTCATGCAGAGAAACGCCCTGGACAACATCTGCTTCCCCCTGGAGCTCATCGGAGTCAAGCGGGCCGACGCTGTGGCCCGTGCCCGGGAACTCTTAAAGATCGTCGGCCTGGAGACCCGGGAAAAGGCCTACCCCGCCCAGATGTCCGGCGGCCAGAAGCAGCGCGTGGCCATCGCCCGTGCTCTGGCCACCAACCCCAAGGTCCTGCTGTGCGACGAGGCCACCTCCGCCCTGGACCCCACCACCACCCTGTCCATCCTGGAGCTTCTGAAGGAGCTCAACCAGAAGCTGGGTGTCACCGTGGTGGTCATCACCCATCAGATGAACGTCATCGAAGAGATCTGCCACAGAGTTGCCATCCTGGACTCCGGCGTGGTGGCCGAGCAGGGCACCGTGGAAGAGATCTTCGCCAACCCCCAGACCGACATCGGCCGCCGGCTGGTCTACCCCAACGGCGTGCAGATCGACGCCCTGCCCACCGCCCGTGTCATCCGTGTGGCCTTCAACGGCGGCTCCTCCTACGAGCCCCTCATCGCCTCCCTGGCCATCGACTGCGGCGTGAAGGTGAACATTCTGGGCGCAGACACCCGCAACATCGACGGCAAGGCCTTCGGCACTATGCTCCTGGGCCTGCCCGACGACGAGAAGGAGGCCAACAAGGCCATCCGCTACATTCAGGCACAGCCTGACATCACGCTGGAGGAGGTGACCATCAATGGCTGAATTCTGGGCACAGTATGGGTCCCTTCTCATTGAGGGCACCCGGGACACCCTGGTGATGACCGGTGTCTCCACCTTCTTTGCCTACGTCCTGGGCCTGCCCATGGGCGTGCTGCTGAACATCACCCAGTCCCACGGCATCTGGCCCAATAAGTGGGTCAACCGCATCCTGGGCTGGATCGTCAACGTGGGCCGTTCCATGCCCTTCATCATCCTGATGATCGCCATCATGCCCTTCACCAAGCTGGTGGTAGGCACCAAGATCGGCGTCCCCGGCGCCATCGTCCCCCTGGTCGTCTCCGCCGCCCCCTTCATCGCCCGTATGGTGGAGACCTCCCTGTCTGAGATTGACGCCGGCGTGGTGGAGGCCGCCCGTTCCATGGGCGCCTCCCGGATGCAGATCGTCCGGAAGGTCTTCCTGCCGGAAGCTCTGCCCTCCCTGATCCTGGGCGCATCCATCTCCATCATCACCATCCTGTCCTACACCGCCATCGCAGGCGCCATCGGTGCCGGCGGTCTGGGCGACCTGGCCATCCGCTACGGCTACCAGCGCAACGTCCCCTCCATGATGTGGACCACCGTGCTGCTGATCCTGGTGCTGGTCCAGGTGATCCAATCCCTGTTCAGTTGGCTGTCCGTCAAGATGGACAAGCGTCTGAGATAAATTTTACCCCGCACTATTTTTATAAGGAGGAAACCCAAAAATGAAAAAGATCCTGACTCTGATCCTGGCTCTGACCATGGCTGTTGGCCTGTGCGCCTGCGGCGGCGGCGAAGAGGCTCCCGCAGAGGACACCGCAGCAGAGACCGTCACCCTGAAGGTGGCAGCATCCCCCACCCCCCACGCTGAGATCCTGGCACAGGTCGTCGACGTCCTGGCTGAGCAGGGCATCGAGCTGGTGGTCACCGAGTACGGCGACTACGTGGTCCCCAACACCGCTGTTGAGGAAGGCGCAGAGGACGCCAACTTCTTCCAGCACGCTCCTTACCTGGAGTCCTTCAACGCTGAGAACGGCACCCACCTGGTGAGCGTGGCTCCCATCCACTATGAGCCCATGGGCATCTACCCCGGCATGACCGCTTCTCTGGAAGAGCTGCCTGACGGCGCTACCATCGCTGTTCCCAACGACGTCACCAACGAGGCTCGCGCTCTGCAGCTGCTGGCTGCTCAGGGCCTGATCGAGATCGATCCCGCTGCTGGCCTGAACGCAACCCCCAACGACATCACCTCC
>JAFXCU010000187.1 GCA_017521345.1 Ruminiclostridium sp.
GATGACTTCCTTGTCATAGGTGTTGTAGGTCCACAGCTTCTCGATGTAGTCAAAAGCCACGTCAAAATCAGCCATGGTTGCGGTCTTGAATTCCATAAGAAAACCTCCCAGTTTTTATTTTACTTCTTACCTGTATTGTAGGCCGGCCCCTCTGGGATTGCAATTCCCAATATTATGGAAAAGATTAGCGCTTTGTGGATATAGGTGGGTATATCGGACTATAAAATGATTGATTTTAAGTATAAAATCCGGTATACTACAGGGGAAAGAAGGGAGGAAGCCCCATGGAGAGAAACCAGTTCCTGCTGTACAACGAGATCCTGTATCGGCTCAACCGCTGCCGGACCGTCCGGGCTCTGAGCCTGACCCTGCTCAACCAGCTCAAGCTCCTGATCCCCTACACCTACGCCAGCGTGATCCCCATTCAGGTGGACCCGGCGGGGGGAGAGGTCTTTCACGGGGAGCCGGTGTCCGTGCCTGAGGCCTTCACCCGGGTGGAGAAAGTATGGGGAGAGCGCACCGACCAGTGGTACACCCTCTGGCTCAGCCACGCTCCGGAGTCCATGGTCATCCGGGACCGGGACATTTTGGAGCACGGCCGGTTCTCCAGCCCGGCCTATGACAGCTACTTCGGGGCCTACGCCATCCACGACTGCATGCAGATGAACATCGTCCACGCCGGGCGTGTCATGGCACGGCTGGTCCTCTACCGGACCAAGGGGGAGGAGCTGTTCAGCGATCAGGATGTTTTCCTCCTGCGGTCCCTCAGCAGCCACATCTGCCTGGCCTATCACAACTGCCTCTTCGGCTGGGACAGCGGCCGGGAGGAGGGCAGCCCCACGGAGCTGGCCAAGGCTTGGGGCCTTACCCATCGGGAGGGGGAGGTCCTGGAGCTGGTCCACCAGGCCCTGGACAACGCCGAGATTATGGCCCGGCTGGGGGTCAGCCGGAGCACCCTCCATAAGCACCTCCAGAGCATTTATCGCAAGTGCGGGGCATCCTCTCGGTGGGAGCTGGAAAAACGCTTAAGATAATTTGTGAAAAATCAAAACGACGTGCGGTCAAAGCACGTCGTTTTTTTATCCTTCCAACAGATCAGAAATATGGACCGGCTTCTTCAAAGCGTATAGCAGCAGGAGCATCCCGGCGCCGCCGGTGACGGTGGCAAAGGCCAGCAGGGACCCGGAGCCCCACCAGTCCAGGAGGAAGCCTCCCACCGAGGAGCCCAGGACGATGCCGATGGTGTTGGTCATGGAGAAGTAGGCCTGCCCCTGGACCCGGTCCCGGAGGTCAATGATCTCGTTGACGAAGTAGACCGCCGCCACGGTGTACAGGGCGTAGCCGGTGCCCTCCAGGAACTGGATGCCAAAGAGGAAGGGCATCCCGGGGGCCAGCCAGGTGAGGAGGGCGTGGAGGAAGAAGGACAGGCTGGAGACTTTCACCCAGAATCGGCTCCCCGCCCACTTCAGCAGGAGGGAGAAGAGGACCATGGCAGGGATGTCTGCAATGGACATGATGGTCAGGAGGGTGCCCATCTCCTGGGTGTCCCCGCCCACCCCCTGGACGATCTGATAGGGGAAGCTGATGAGGATGTTGTGGCTGGTGAAGAGAAGGGAGATGGCCACCAGCAGCAGGAGGACCTGGGGATATCGTTTCAGGAAGGGGGCGGTGTCCCGGCTCTCTTCCAGGGCCTCCTCCCGAGGGAGGGCCTTTCTCACCGGGCCGGCGTGCCGGAAGGTCAGCAGGGCGGGGACCAGAATGGCGGTGAGGCCTGCCAGGATCAGGGGCAGGACCCGCACCCCAAAGGCGGCGGTGAGGACCCCGCAGGCCGCCGAGGCGATGCCGTAGGTGGCGGCGCCGGCTCCCCTGGCCAGACCGTAGTTGAGCCGGATGTGGTTGTTGTGGCAGTCCATGGCCAGGGAGTAGAGGAAGGGGGTCAGCAGCTGGAGCAGGACCAGCAGGACCATGTACAGTCCGGCCTGGAGGCCCTTGCCCGGCAGGGTCAGAAGCCCCAGGGCGCACAGGGTCATGGCGGCAGCCACCCCGGCGCAGACCTGCCGGAGGGTGAATCGCACCATCCGGTCCGCCCGGGCGGCGGCCACCGGCTGGAGAAGGGCGGAGAGGATGCTGGAGGCGCTGATGAGCAGGCCGATGTGTGCGTTCTGGAACCCCCGGTCCAGGAGGTACACACTGGAGAAGGAGACCAGGATGCAGTAGGCCATCCAGTAAAGTCCCTGGATGAGGGTGAACTGGGGGGTGGCGTTGGGGCGGGACATGGAGGGCCTCCTTTCCGTTTTTTTGAAAAACCCCCTGCTGTTCTGCTCAGCAGGGGGTCAAAAGAGGGTGATGAGTAATCGGTGATGACGGTTCCATGGTATGCCTTTTTTTGGCAGATCACAATGGCAAAAAAGAGGGAAAAATCTGCTCAGGATGTGGTAGATACCCTTGTATATGGGTAGGAAGTCATCATATATGGGTATCCAAGTGGTGGGTGCTGGGGTTCTGTATGAAGCCTCGCAGAGTTTCGCCGCTATGGCGGCGAAAGGAAGTTCTATTTGTTTTCCGGCGCGACATGTGCGTGCCGGAAAACACTTCTCAGCCTGCCAGTGTGCCCAAAGGGCGCGCGCAGCAGGCTGTAAAATCAAACGATGGAAAAGGCTTGCCTTTTTCATCGGAGGAAAACACAAAGACCCGCCGGAAAAACTCCCGGCGGGCCTTTGCTCATATGAAAAGGAAGAGAATGAAGGTGTGGAGGAAGACTGATACGGGCCAATCGCAGATTGGCGGCCGACAGGTGGAATTACTTGCTGTCAGAGTGGCCTCATGTCCTTGCCTTGCTTTTGCTAGACTCCGGCCACATGTACATTATAGCGCAAAGACTTCGAAAAATCCATGCTCACTTTTAGTGAAAATTACAACAGATTTTTTGGGGAGATACTTGATTTCAAGTAATCAGGGGTTGATTTTGGGCAGGATCTATTGTATGATTTGAGTAAAGAACCGATAAAACCGATAGGGAGGGTCAACATGGAAAAGAACGATTTTCTGCTCTATAACGAAGTCATCTATCGCATCCATGCCTGCCGGACCATGGAGGAGCTGAAGCCCGCCCTCCTGGCCCAGGTGAAGCTGCTCATCCCCTACACCTACGCCAGCATCATCGACATCCGGGTGGACCCGGAGACCCAGGAGATGGTCCACCAGGACCCCTACTGCAAGCCCAGC
>JAFXCU010000188.1 GCA_017521345.1 Ruminiclostridium sp.
CTACCGAAGCATTTATGGCCGTCCTCAAGCTGGATGAATAAGGACAAAAACGACCGCCGGTTGGCGGTCGTTTTTACGTTTCCCGTTGTTGGACGATTCTTTCGGCCTCTGTCTGTGGCAGGAGATTGCTTTTTCTTTCCTCAGGGGCTTGTGGAATCGGTATAAAAGAGGTATGATATTATTTCAAAAAATTTCTGTCCTGGGACAGGAAAAGAGGCCTACCCCTCTTTACTTTATCACGGTAGAGTGATAAAATGTCTCAAACAATGGTATGACAGAGAAAGGGGTATCCACCCATGGAATTTGATTGGAACATTCTCCGTAGCGGTGAGCAGACCATCTACCGCCTGCGTGGTTTATATGAGAAGTACGGCTACCGCCGGTTCAAGATGAGCAAGTTCGAGGAGTACGACCTGTACGTCCGGAACAAGGACTTCCTCATCAGCGACCGGATGATCACCTTTACCGATGCCCGGGGGGTCCTCATGGCCCTGAAGCCCGACGTGACCATCTCCATCGTGAAAAACACCCGGGAGAAGGAACCCGGTCCCCGGAAGGTCTATTATAATGAGAACGTCTACCGCACCAGCCAGGGAGACGGCACCTTCCAGGAGATCATGCAGACCGGCCTGGAGTGCATCGGTGAGGTGGACCTGTACCACATCTACGAGGTCATTGCCCTGGCCGTTCAGAGCCTGCAGGCCATCAGCCCCGACTACGTCCTGGACGTGTCCCACATGGGCCTGGTCTCCGGCTTTATGGAGGCCGCCGGGGTCCCCGAGGAGGACTATCCCGTCATCCTGGAGGCCGTCCGGGAAAAGAACGCCGCTGCCCTGCGGGCCTTCTGCCAGGAAAAGGCCATGAGCCCCACCGTCACCGGTTTGCTGGAGAAGTTGGTCACCACCTACGGCACCATGGAAACCGTTCTGGAAGAGCTGGCCCCCCTGTGCCTGGGCGGCATCAAGACCCGTCAGGCCTGGGAAGAGCTGAACGCCATCTGCACCCTGCTCCGTGCCAACGGCCTGGGAGACAAGGTCTACCTGGACTTCTCCGTAGAGGGCGGCATGGACTACTACAGCGGCATCGTCTTCCGGGGCTTCATCAAGGGCCTGGCGGCGGGGGTCCTCTCCGGCGGTCAGTACGACAAGATGGTGGAGAAGATGGGCAAGCACTGCGGCGCCATCGGCTTTGCCATCTACCTGGATGAGCTGGACCGGCTCCGTCCTGCGGAGGCATCCTGGGATGCCGATGTGCTGGTCCTCTATGATGAAAAGACCGACCTGACCGCCCTCACCGGGAAGCTTTCCTCCCTGGCGGCGGAAGGAAAGAAGGCCCTGGCCCGGAAAGAGGCTGCCGGCCTGCATGTGAAAGAGACCATCAACATGAGAGGAGGGGAGCAGGCATGAGCGATTTTCTGAATGTGGCCCTGCCCAAGGGCAGACTGGGCGAGAAGGTCTACGCCATGTTCGCCAAGGCGGGCTTCCCCTGTGACGAGCTCCTGGACCCCAAGCGGAAGCTCATCTTTGAAAACCCCGAGGCCAAGGTCCGGTACTTTTGGGTCAAGCCCTCGGACGTGGCTGTCTACGTGGAGCGGGGCGCCGCCGACGTGGGCGTGGTGGGTAAGGACATCCTGCTGGAGTACGAGCCCGACATCTACGAGCTGCTGGACCTGAACGTGGGCAAGTGCCGTATGTGCGTGGCCGCCAAGAACGACTTCCGGGACGACCCGGACCGGGTCCTGCGGGTGGCCACCAAGTTCTCCCGGATCGCCCGGAACTTCTACGCCAGCCGGAGCCGGGACATCGACATCATCCACCTCCAGGGCTCCATTGAGATCGCCCCCATCCTGGACATGACCGACGTGATCGTGGACATCGTGGAGACGGGCACCACCCTGAAGGAGAACAACCTCAGCCCCATTGAGACCATCGTGCCCATCAGCGCACGTTTCATCGCCAATAAAGTCAGCTTTAAGTTCAAGCACGAGGCCATCCAGAAGCTCTATGAGAGCCTCTCTGAGCAGGTGGCCGCCAAGGAGGCAGAAGCAAAATGATTCGAATCTTAAAGGAAGCAGAAGTCAGCCGTGACGCCATCTTCGCCCGGGAGGACCCGGTGGAGAGCGTAGAGGCCCCCGTCCGTGCCATCATCGAGGACGTGAAGGCCAACGGCGACGCCGCATTGAAGAAGTATACCAAGGAATTTGACGGGGCAGACCTTACCTCCGTGGAGGTGGGTGCCGGTTCCATCGACGACGGCTTCCGCAACGCCGACCCCTTCCTGGTGGATATCCTCTACCGGGCCGCCGAGCGTGTGGCCGCCTTCCACCAGCACCAGGTCCGCAACAGCTTCATCGTCAACGACGAGTCCGGCATTGTCATGGGCCAGAAGGTCATCCCCCTGGAGCGGGTGGGCCTGTACATCCCCGGCGGCACCGCCGCTTACCCCTCCAGCGTCATCATGAACTGCATCCCCGCCAAGCTGGCCGGGGTCAAGGAGATCTTCATGGTCACCCCCCCTGACAAGAACGGCAAGATCCACCCCAACATCCTGGCAGCTGCCCGGATCTGCGGTGTGAACCGGGTCTTCCGGGTGGGCGGCGCCCAGGCTGTGGCCGCCCTGGCCTACGGCACCGAGACCATCCCCAAGGTGGACAAGATCGTGGGCCCCGGCAACCAGTATGTGGCCGAGGCCAAGAAGCAGGTCTTCGGCAAGGTGGGCATCGACATGGTGGCCGGTCCCAGCGAGATCCTGGTGATCGCCGACGGCAAGAACAACCCCCAGGTGGTGGCCGCCGACCTGCTGAGCCAGGCCGAGCACGACGTGAACGCCTCCGCCGTTCTGGTCACCGACAGCGAGGAGCTGGCCGTGGCCGTCCAGGCTGCCATTGAGGAGCAGCTGCCCAAGCTCAAGCGCCAGGACATCGCCCGGGCCTCCATCGAGAACAACGGCAAGATCATCATTGCCAAGTCCATTGCTTCTGCCATCCAGATCTCCAACGAGATCGCCCCTGAGCACCTGGAGCTGTGCATTGACGAGCCCTTCGAGTGGCTGGATAAGATACGCAACGCCGGTTCCATCTTCATGGGCCGCAACTGCCCCGAGGCCCTGGGTGACTACTTTGCCGGTCCCAACCACACCCTGCCCACCAGCGGTACGGCCCGGTTCTCCAGCCCCCTGTCTGTGGACGACTTCGTGAAGAAGACCCAGTACACCTACTACACCAGGGATGCCCTGGCAGTGGCACAGCAGTCCGTGTCCCACTTTGCCAAGCAGGAGGGCCTCACCGGCCACGCCCGCTCCATCGACATCCGCTTTGACCCCAACGTGATGGGAGAATGATACCATGAGCCGATTCCTCAGCCCCAAGTACGCCAAGTTAGAGGCGTACACCCCCGGGGAGCAGCCCCGGGACAAGCAGTATATCAAGCTCAACACCAACGAGTCCCCCTATCCCCCTTCCCCTCAGGTGCTGGATGCCCTGACCCGGAAAGAGGTCGAGGACCTGCGGCTGTATTCCGACCCGGAGGGGACCTTCCTCCGGGAGAAGCTGGCCAAGCTCTACGGGGTGGAGCCGGGGAACGTCTTCCTGTCCAACGGCTCTGACGACATCCTGAACTTCGCCTTCATGGCCTTCGCCCACGACGGCGCGGTTTTCCCCGGCCTGACCTACAGCTTCTATCCCGTCTTTGCCGACCTCCACGGGGTGGCCTACGAGACCGTTCCTCTCAATGAGGACTTCTCCGTGGACGTGGAAGGGATGAAGGGCACCGGGAAGTTCACCGTCCTGGCCAACCCCAATGCCCCCACGGGCCTGGCCCTGCCCCTGTCCCAGGTGGAAGAGATCATCGCCTCCAACCCCGACCGGGTGGTGGTCATCGACGAGGCCTATGTGGACTTCGGCGCAGAATCTGCCGCCAGCCTGGTGGGCAAGTACGAGAACCTGCTGGTGGTCATGACCTATTCCAAGTCCCGGTCCATGGCCGGTGCCCGCCTGGGCTTCGCCCTGGCCAGCCGCCCCATCATCCAGGACCTGGAGAAGATCAAGTACTCCACCAACCCCTATAACGTCAACCGCCTGACCCTGAAGCTGGGAGAGGCCGCCGTTGACTCTGACGACTACTTCCGAGAAAACGCCCGGAAGATCATGGACACCCGGGAACAGACCGCAGCGGCCCTGCGGGACCTGGGCTTCACCATGCCCGACTCCAAGACCAACTTCCTCTTTGTCAAGCGGGAGGGACTGGACGGAGCCGTCCTGTACCAGAAGCTCAAGGACCGTGGTGTCCTCATCCGCCACTTCTCCGATCCCCGGATCGCCCAGTACAACCGGGTGACCATCGGCACCCCGGAGGAGATGGCAGCCTTCCTGGAAGGTGTGAAAGAGATCATGAAGGAGGAGGGACTGGCATGAGACAGGCCAACATCACCCGGAAGACCGGGGAGACCGACATCACCCTGACCCTGAACCTGGACGGCGGCCCGGCCAAGATCCAGACCGGCGTGGGGTTCTTTGACCATATGCTCTCCGCCTTTGCCCGCCACGGGGGCTTCGGCCTGGAGGTCACCTGCACCGGTGACACCTGGGTGGACGACCACCACTCTGTGGAGGACGTGGGCATCTGCTTAGGCGACGCCTTTGCCCAGGCTCTGGGAGATATGCGGGGGGTGGAGCGCTTCGGCCACTTCATCCTGCCCATGGACGAGGCCCTGATCCTCTCCGCCGTGGACCTGTCCGGCCGGGGGATGCTCTGCTGGGAGGCAGACATGCCCACCGAGAAGGTCGGCACCTTCGACACCGAGCTGGTGAAGGAGTTCTGGCTGGCCTTTGTCCGCCGGGCCAACTGCACCCTGCACATCCGCAAGCTGGCCGGAGAGAACAGCCACCACATCATCGAGGGTATCTTCAAGTCTGCCGCCCGGAGCCTGAAGATGGCCGTGAAGACCAACGGCACCGATGAGGTGCCTTCGACGAAAGGCGTTTTGGTCTAACTTACCATGTAGGGGCGGCTAGCAGCCGCCCGCGGGCCGATGTGGTCATCGGCCCCTACAATCGGATCGAGAGAACTACTCCAACAGGAGGAATACATATGATTGCTGTCATTGATTACGGCGTGGGAAACCTGTTCTCCCTCTGCCGTTCCTTAGAAGCCATCGGCCAGGAGCCGGTGGTCACCGGAGACCCTGAGCTGCTGCGGAAGGCAGACAAGCTCTTCCTCCCCGGCGTGGGCGCCGTTGCAGACGCCCGGGAAAAGCTCCGCCAGAGCGGTCTGGAGGAGGTCATCAAGGAGGAAGTGGCCAAGGGCAAGCCCATCATGGGCATCTGCCTGGGCATGCAGCTCCTCTTTGAAGAGAGCCAGGAGTTCGGTACCTGGGAGGGCCTGGGCCTCATCCCCGGCAAGGTGGTCACCATGGAGGGGGTCATCCCCGCTGACTATAAGGTGCCCCACATCGGCTGGAACCAGCTCCACTTCCCCCAGGGGGACCGTCACCCCCTGCTGAAGACCGTGGGGGAGGGTGAGTGCGTCTACTTCGTCCACACCTTCTACGCCACGGAATGTGACGAGGCCGTCATCGCCACCGCCGAGTACGGGGCCGAGCTCACGGCTGCCGTTGCCAGGGGCAACGTGATGGGCTGTCAGTTCCACCCGGAAAAGAGCGGGGACGTGGGCCTTGCCATCCTGCGGACCTTCTGTGAGGGGGACTGGTGACCATGAAAATTTTTCCCGCCATTGACCTTTTCGGCGGTCAGGCCGTCCGCCTGTATAAGGGTGACTACGACCAGATGACCGTCTACGATCCCGAGCCTTTGAACACCGTCCGGAAGTTCGAGGCCGCCGGGGCAACCAATCTCCACCTGGTGGACCTGGAAGGGGCCAAGACCGGTCAGACCACGAACCTGCCCACCATCGAGAAGCTGGCGGCCAACACCGGCCTGTTTATCGAGGTGGGGGGCGGCATCCGGAACATGGACACTGTCCGCCGCTACCTGGAGGCAGGCGCCAGCCGGGTCATCCTGGGCACCGCCGCCGTCACCGATCCCGACTTCCTGGCCGCCGCCGTGGCCGCCTATGGGGACAAGATCGCCGTGGGCGCCGACCTGAAGGACGGCAAGGTGGCCATCAAGGGCTGGCTGGAGACCAGCCAGGAGGGCTGGGAGGCCTTCTTTGACAAGATGCAGGCCCTGGGGGTGTCCACCATCATCTGCACGGACATCTCCAAGGACGGGGCCATGCAGGGCACCAACCGGGAGCTGTACAAGCTCCTGGCCCGGAAGTACACCATGAACATCATCGCCTCCGGAGGCGTGTCCTCCCTGGAGGATATCCAGGCCCTGAAGGCCGCCGGGGTCCACGGGGCCATCATCGGCAAGGCCTACTACACCGGGGCCATCGACCTGGCCCAGGCTGTGAAGCTGGGGGAAGGAGAGTAAGCTATGATCACGAAACGCATCATCCCCTGCCTGGACGTGAAGAACGGCCGGGTGGTGAAGGGGGTCAACTTTGAGGGGCTGAACGACGTCAGTTCCCCCATCGAGCTGGCCGAGTACTACACCAAGAGCGGTGCCGACGAGCTGGTGTTCTATGACATCACCGCCTCCGCCGAGGGCCGATCCCTCTTTACCGACATTCTGAAAGAGACCGCCAGCCGGGTCTTCATTCCCCTGACCGTGGGCGGCGGCATCAACTCCCTGGAGGATTTTGACCGGGTCCTCAAGTGCGGGGCCGACAAAGTCAGCGTCAACTCCGGCGCCATCCGCAATCCCGACCTGATCCGTCAGGCCGCTCTGCGCTACGGCAGCCAGTGCGTGGTCCTGTCTGTGGACGTGAAGAGAGTAGATGGCCAGTTCCGGGTCTTCGGCCGGGGCGGCCGGGACGACACCGGCATGGAAGCCATCAGCTGGATCAAGAAGTGCGTGGACCTGGGCGCCGGTGAGATCGTGGTGAACTCCATC
>JAFXCU010000189.1 GCA_017521345.1 Ruminiclostridium sp.
ATCCGGGTCATCCAATGGGAATACCGTGCTTGCGTCCTGGGTCATCCAGTTTCCAAAGCCCTGTTTTACACTCCAACTACGTGCGCCTGTCGTTGCTTCAATCGTCCCTCCCACTGTAAGAACCGGTATTTCAACGGTTTGATGGGACGTGCAGGCCGACAGCCCTGCCCCAATCAAGCAAAACAACATGAGGATAGATAGGATTCTCTTCATAACGCTCACCCCGTTCTGGTTTTCTCTATTCTATCAGACGCAGTATAGGAAATAAAGTTCCCATTATTCTGGAAATATTTTATATTTTCTTGAAAAAACAGATGCAATCACCCACAAGATATGGTATACTGCAGGAAAGTACTTGAATATGATTTCAGGAGGTCTCAGCTCTATGAAATGTCCGTTTTGCGCCACCCTCGACAGTAAGGTCGTCGATTCCCGCCCCGCCAACGACGGGACTAGTATCCGCCGCCGCCGGGAATGCCTCAAGTGCCACAACCGCTTTACTACCTATGAAACGGTGGAAGTTCTGCCTATGATCGTCATCAAGAAGAACGGAAGCCGTCAGGCCTTTGACCGGAACAAGCTCCTCAACAGTATGCTCAAGTCCTGCGAGAAGCGTTCTGTTTCCCTGTCCCTGCTGGAAAAGGTGGCAGACGACATTGAAAAGGAACTGCAGAACGAGCTGGGCGGCGAGGTCCACAGCAAGCAGATTGGTGAGATGGTCATGGATCGGCTGAAAGAGCTGGACGAAGTTGCTTACGTTCGCTTTGCCTCTGTCTATCGCCAGTTTAAGGACATCAACACCTTTATGGATGAGCTGAACAAGCTCCTGGATAAGAAAAAATAATTCCTGACGCCAAAAGCCGCTGCTTCATGCAGCGGCTTTTCCTGTTACAGAAGATTGCTGACAGACAGGGACTCGATCCTGACCAACCCTTCCATCAGGCCCTGTATCCTTACATTCACGGCAGAATAGGTGTTGGTGCTCTGGCTCTCGGTATATTCCAGAGCCTCCTCCAGCAGGATGGTGATCTCATCCACGTCCCGGTGACTTTGGACCAGATAGAGATAGGAAAGCCCCTCTTTCCAGGCTTGCTGGACTTGCCGGGTCAGTTCTTCCGTTCGGTTCCAGTCCCCTGCCTTGGCTGCCAGCACAGCCTGGTCCAGATTCTCCTGGAACGGCTGTATCCTCTCTGTGATATGACCGCCGTTCCATGTCAGCAGAAGACTCATCACAGCCAACAGGATCACGGCGGACCAGAGCTGCTTCATGGACCATCCTCCCTTTTGGACAAGTATACCTTTCCAGCTTCATCCACCGTCATAAGAAAGACATCTTCTATCTTCTCTATACCCCGAGCGGCTAACTGCTCCTGGAGCCAGACTTCAGTGAGGTTTCGAACCCTCATGTTTTCAGACAAAATTCGTCCATCGCTGACCACAATGACAGGTAGGCCGGTGTCCACCACAGGGATCCCCAACTCTGCGGCAGTGGGCGGTTGTTCCTCTTTCTTTGTAATCACAGAAATTCTTCCTGTCGTCTCTAAGACTGCATACTTGACGGAATTCAAATCTGTCACCCCGGCCCCCCGGAGCTCCTCCATGAGTTCATCCACGGTAAATCGATTCTTTACCATTTCCCGGTCCAGTATTTTTCCGTCCTGTACCACAATACTGGGCCGACTGCACAGCAGGGCCCGAAGCCGGATACTTCGTACCGTCAGGACCGAGAGAATGGTAGAAAGACAGAGAAGGGTCACAATGGGGATCACACCCATGATGATGGGGATGCCAAAGTCCTGCATGGGAACCGCCGCCAGGTCGGCGATCAGCAGGGACAGCACAAACTCCGAGGGCTCCAGCTGACCGATCTGCCGTTTTCCCATAAGACGGATGCCGATGACGATGATGAGATATAAGATCACGGTGCGGATCACGGCTGTGAGCATATCCTCTCCCCCTTCCTTTCCTTTGTATTTTCTGTTTTGAGTCCGAAAATATACAAAAACGAACCCCTCATTGACTGATGAGGGGTTCGTGCATTATCCTTCATTCTGTTTTTTGGCTTTGGCCAGAAAATCCCGTTCCTCTTCCTTCTTGCTGGGCATAAAAGTGGAGACCACTTTCTTTTTGCCGTTGCTGCGGGCATAGAGGAAGCCAAAGGCAGAGAACACAACAGCGCCAATGAAGTTCACAAACAGATCCTTCATGGTGTCGATGATACCAATGTCCAGGTAGCCGCCCAGACCCAGGGCCTCCTGACTGCCGTCACTGTGAACCAGGATCACGTCCTTGATATCCGTGATGTTGATGACCGTGTTGGTGACCGAGGTATCCAGCATCACCGTGTGGATGCTGTCCACGATGCGGTCCTTCTGCATATCCATGCCGAACTTCAGGTCCATGAAGCATTCAAAGAACTCCCACAGAACGCCGATGGTCATGGAGAAGCAGAAGGCGACAATGGCCAGAAACAGAGGAGACAGTTCAAAAGTCAGTTTGCTGTTGCTGTTCAGCAGCAGCACCAGCGAGAATCCGATGGCAGCACAGAGGAAACCGTTGATGGTATGGAGCATGGTGTCCCAGAAGGGGATCTTCTGGTAAAAGGCGTTGATCTCCCCCATAATTTCCGCCGCAAAGATGAAGCAGAAAATGGCGATCTCCAACCCGATGGGGATCTCGATCTTCAATGTGACCTGAACCAGGCTGGGCAGATAGAGGAGCGCCAGAGTCAGCAGACCAAAGAAACAGCCTTCGTAGTTGTGCAAGAAAAACTGACGCACGATACATAGGATGACCAGCCCACGAAGGACCCAGAACACAGCAAAAGAGCTTTTGTGTTCCCGCAGTTCCATGTTGACCGCATCCCTCAAATTCTTTCTTCTATTGTTACGATGACCCAAGGGCTCATCTCCTTTCTCATATGTTAGAAATAGTTTAGTATAATATTTCCATCTTGACAAGTATATCGAGATGCGATATACTTATATCGAATCTTGATACATCGAAGTGAAATATAAAAAGGATGGGTTCTGTATGGACGATCGCATCAAACGAGTGTACATCCCCATGACAGAAACAGGCTTTTATATCCTGTTCTGCCTCCAGGAGGAAATGCACGGATACAACATCACCCAGAATGTCAAAAAGATGACCAACGGTGCCGTGGTCATCAGTCCCGGCACCATGTACGGCACCCTGTCCAAGATGGAGAAGGACGGGCTTATCTCCTTCATTCGGGAGGAAGAAAAGAGAAAACTCTACCGCATCACCGATCTGGGGCAGGAGATCTTGAACATTGAACTGCAGCGCATCGAGCGGCTGTATCGAAACAGCAAAGGAGAGTGGATGGCATGACCGAAAAGAAGATACATAAAGTCTTTACCATTTCCGACTACGAAAAAGAAGAGGATTTCCTGCAGGCGCAGCACAGAAATGGCTATGAACTCACTCGCTACACCGGTATGTCCTGCTATCACTTTAAAAAGTGCGAACCTAAGGAAGTAGTCTATCGTCTGGACTACTGCGGTGCAGAAGTTACTGACAAGGAGGCCTATATACAGATGTTCCGAGATTACGGTTGGGAATACCTTTTTGATCGGTTTGGCTGGAGCTATTTCCGGAAAGAGGTCGTCGAAGGAGAAGATGTGGAGATCTTCAGCGACAACCAGTCCCGGCTGGCTCTGGCAGAAAAGGTCTTCAAAACTCGTATGCTCCCCATTCTGGTTTTGTTCCTGTGTATTGTTGTTCCACAGTTTTCCAACAGTGTTTTCCAATTTGGCATCGGGCTGCAGATTTTCTGGCTGGTGATTTTTGCCATCTATGTGTACATCATCATCCACTGTGGTTTGGGACTTCTGCGGCTGAAGAAGAAGTATGAGGCGGGAGGTGTCTGACATGGAGATCAGAACCGCATCCACCAAAGACCTGGATGCCATCGCCCAAATGGAAGCTCTCTGCTTCCCTCCTTCCGAGGCGGCAGACCGGACCTCCATCCAGCGCCGTCTCGCCGCTTTTCCGGACCGCTTCTGGCTCCTGTGGGAGGGAGATACTCTGGTGAGCTTTGTCAACGGCATGCTGACCCACAGCCCAGACCTGGCAGATGAGATGTATGAAAACGCTTCCCTCCACGCCCCAGATGGGGGCTGGCAGATGATTTTCGGCGTTGACACCATTCCTGCATATCGCTGCCAGGGCCGAGCGGAAACCCTATTGCATCATGTCATCGACCAGTGCAAAAGAGAAAATCGCAAGGGAATCGTTCTCACCTGCAAGGAACATTTGCTGCATTATTATGCCAAATTTGGCTTCCAAAACGAGGGAATCTCTCAATCTGTCCATGGAAATGTCCAGTGGTACCAGATGCGGCTGACTTTCTGAGCAATAAACTCCGGTTATAGGGGGCCCAATGCCGTCAAATTGAAAGAAATTTTAATATTTCCTTCAAAAACCTCTACCACTTGTGAGGTGAGTTGTGTTATAATATCTTTCGGTTAATAATCTCACCTTAGATATACAACATAGGGAGGAATCAATATGGCAGACAATATGCGTCCTGAGAGCATGGCTCGTATCACCACCCCTGAACTGGCAGAGGCATTCATCGCCGAGCAGGTGGCCGCTGTTCGTGAGCAGGTTGGTGACAAGAAGGTCCTGCTGGCCCTGTCCGGCGGCGTGGACTCTTCTGTGGTGGCAGCCCTGCTGATCAAGGCAATCGGCAAGCAGCTGGTTTGTGTCCACGTCAACCACGGTCTGATGCGTAAGGGCGAAAGCGAGCAGGTCATCGAGGTCTTCGGCAAGGAGCTGGACGCCAACCTGATCTACGTGGACGCTACCGACCGTTTCCTGGACCTGCTGGCCGGCGTGACCGAGCCTGAGAAGAAGCGCAAGATCATCGGCGCTGAGTTCATCAAGGTCTTTGACGAGGAGTCCTCCAAGCTGGAAGGCATTGACTTCCTGGCTCAGGGCACCATCTATCCCGACATCCTGGAGAGTGACGGCGTCAAGGCTCACCACAACGTGGGCGGCCTGCCCGAGGACATGAAGATGGAGCTGGTTGAGCCCGTCCGTCTGCTGTACAAGGACGAGGTCCGTGTGGTTGGCGACGCTCTGGGTCTGCCCCACACCATGGTCTACCGTCAGCCCTTCCCCGGCCCCGGCCTGGGTGTCCGCTGCCTGGGTGCCATCACCCGTGACCGTCTGCATGCCCTGCGTGAGGCTGACGCCATCCTGCGCGAGGAGTTCGAGCTGAACGGTCTGGCAGGCAAGGTTTGGCAGTACTTCATCGCAGTGCCCGACTTCAAGAGCGTTGGCGTCCGTGACGGCAAACGCTACGAAGGCTGGCCCGCTATCATCCGCGCCGTCAACACCGTCGACGCTATGACTGCTACCATCGAAGAGATCCCCTATGCTCTGCTGCACAAGATCACCGACCGTATCACCCATGAGGTGGAAGGCATCAACCGTGTGGTCATGGATCTGACTCCCAAGCCCATCGGCACCATCGAGTGGGAATGATTTCAGAGGTCGAAAAAAGCCTGTAATATCAAGGTTTTTTGAGGATTAAAGCCTTTCGTGGCAACGAAATGGCGGCAGATTTCATTATTCAAAGATAAAGAGCTAACTGATTTTGATTAAGTCAGTTAGCTCTTTTTTGCTATCTCTCAATCAGTTCATATATTTGAATACTTCATAGATGCTAAGTGGTGTAAAATTACTTCGGACAATTTAAGTATGAGCAGCTCTTTTCTTCCGGAGCTTAAGTGCATCGATTGCTACAACAAGTGCGTCAAGAGCAAATTGAAAGGCTTGCCGTCCGCTTTGCACAGACAGCAAGCCCTTTTGGCTGCTTAAACAATTGGGAGGTCAGTTCAAATGGGTCTCCAGCTCCAGGGTCCGGTAATCCAGCTTGCCCCGCTCGGTAAGAGGCAGGGATTCCCGGAAGAAGAATTCTGCCGGAACCAGAAAGCTGTTCAACTCTCGTTTACAGAGGTCACGAAGGACCCGAGCGGTCTCTTCTCCCACCTCTCCCCTGGCCACCACATGGGCTGCCGGGAGGGTCTCCCCGCCAGGGCTCTGCCCGGCCACCACAGCCACAGCCTCCACCAAGGGGCTGGTGAGGAGACAGTCCTCAATGACATTGGGGAAAATTTTAAAACCGTTTCGGGAGATCATCCGCTTGGTCCGCCCGGTGACAAAAACCTCCCCGTCAGCATCCACATGGCCGATGTCCTTGGTCCAGATCCACAGTCGGCCATCGGGGCCAGGCTTCAGGACCTGGGCATCCGCCTCAGACATGCCGTTGTAGCCGATCATCACGGTGGTGCTATGGATGAGCAGTTCGCCCCGCTTGCCCGGCGGCAGCAGCACCCCGTTTTCCGGGTCCACCGCAATGATGTCGCATCCCTCCAGAGGACGGCCCACGCTGCCGATCTTATCCCGGCCATTCTGACTCACACAGACGATACCGCAGACCTCAGACATGCCATACTCCTTGATGATCTGGGCCGAACAGCCGTGGTCCATCAGGAACTGATTGATGCGCTTCTCCATCTCCGCCGTCATGGCGTCCCCGCCGCTGCGGGGATTTTTCAGGAAGGACAGGTCAGCCTCTTGGACCAGCGGGTCGGACAGCAGCAGCTGCCAGTAGGACGTGGTGCCACTGACCTGGGCGGGCCGATACCGCAGGAGAAACTCCCCCAGCTGATCCGGGCGGAACATGGGGGCCAGGATGACCTCCATCCCCAGGCACAGGGGCACATGGATGGTCTGGCACAGACCAAAGGCCGCAAAGGGGGGCAGCAGGGTCAGGTTGGCTCCCGTGCCGTGCTCGGTGCCGGAATTGGTATACTGCTCCAGGGACCGACGGAAGGCATGGCGTGAGAGCATGACACCCTTGGCAGGGCCGGTGGTGCCGCCGGTATAGGTGATGACCGCAGGCTCCAGCCAGCGGGTGCTGTCCGGCTCGGTGTCGTCGGGCTCCCGGAGAAACTCCTCCCAGGACAGACAGCCCTCTCCCCTGCTCTTCTCCCAGCTGCCCAGCCGGAGCTTTTCCCCCAGCTTTTGGGGCACATAGGGTGCCAATGGCAGGGAAACGAAGTACCGGGCCGGGGAATTGCCCCGGTTCTCATAGACTTTGCGGAAGGTCACTTCCAGAGCCAGGACCACTTTACCCCGGGCACGGGTCAGGTAGCCCTCCACCTCTTTGGGACTGAGCTTCATGTCCACCCAGTTGGCCACCGCGCCGATCCGGTCAATGGCGTAAAAAGCGGCGATGGTCTCGGGGGTGTTCACCGACAGAATGGTGACAAACTCCCCCGGCTGGACCCCAAGAGCCCGCAGACCAGCCTCCGCCCGGAGGATCTGGTCAAAGAACCGACCGAAGGTCCAGACCTGGTCTCCGCATCGGAGGGCAGGCTGGTCCAAACGGGATGTATTCCCCTGCCAGAGGTCGGCGTACATGGGATAAACCATCTTACAGCAGGGTCAGCTTAGGGCCGCCGTCGGGGTTCCGGTCAGGGCCGGGACCCTTGGGGGCCTTGTTGACGGAAATGCTGTTGGGGTCGATGCTTGCCTTGCGCAGCATCAGGCCGGGCATACCGGCGCCGGCAGCCAGGTTGGAGCACTGGGACTGCATATAGGGGAAGAGCTGGTCATAGACCTCCCCGTGGATCTGGCGCTTGACCTCGTCCTTGTAGGCCTCGGAACAGCTGAATATGCCCACCATCTCCACGGTCATGGTGAACTTGCCGCCGGCAAACTCCTTGTCCCGGAGGGTCTGCTGGAGTTTCCCGATGCAGCGGCTGCCGTCGGGAGTAAAGCTGACGTTGAGGGAAAAAGAACTGTCCAGCTGGACCTGGCCGTTCTTGTCCAATTTATTGATCAGGTGGATCTCCTGTACTTTCTGGGTGATAAGGGTTGCGTTTGCCATAGTAATCCCCTTCCTTTCTGGATTCGTGCCTACCATTATAATATAACCGCCCAGGGAAAGTCCAGAGCTTTGTCCCGGAATAATCTGGCCCGGACAGGAAATACTAACGGGACAACACCAACCAAAGGAGAGAAGACTTTGGATCGAAAAAAAATCGGCGGACAGACCGTCCGCTTTGCCCTACCCCCGGTGATCCTGGGCTTCGGCTGCGCCGTGGGGCAAAAGGAGAGCCAGGGACCTCTGGCCTCCTACTTTGACTGCACCAGCCAGGACGACACCTTTGGGGAGAAGAGCTGGGAAAAGGCCGAGACCGCCATGCAGAAAAAGGCCCTGGGCATCGCCCTGGAAAAGGCCGGGGTCCAGGCAGGACAGCTGGACTATATCCTGGCTGGGGACCTTCTGAACCAGTGCATCGCCACGGCCTACTCCGTCCGGACCCTGGACGTCCCCTTTTTCGGCCTGTATGGGGCCTGTTCCACCATGGCAGAGGGACTTTCCCTGGGAGCCATGCTCCTGGACGGGGGCTTCGGGGACCATATCGCCGCGCTGACCTCCTCCCACTTCTGCTCCGCCGAGCGGCAGTACCGGAATCCCTTGGAGTACGGCGGACAGAAGCCCCCCACCGCCCAATGGACGGCTACCGGGTCCGGTGCTGTGATCCTTGGCCGAGAAGGCAGTGGCCCAAGGATCACCCATGTGACCACCGGAAAGGTCATGGACAAGGGGATCACCGACGCCAACAACATGGGGGCGGCCATGGCCCCGGCAGCCTACGACACCCTTCAGGCCCACTTCCAGGACACCGGCCGGACCCCCGGCTTCTACGACCTCATCGTCACCGGAGACCTGGGCAGCCTGGGCAAAGATATCGTGATGGACTTCTTCCGCCAGGACGGCATCGACATGACCAAGGTCTACCAGGACTGCGGTTGCCTTCTCTTTGACCCTAAGACTCAGGACGTCCACGCCGGCGGGTCCGGGTGCGGATGCAGCGCCGTGGTGCTGACGGGGTATCTTCTCCGGGGCATGGCCCACGGCAAGTGGAAGAACCTGCTCTTCTGCGGAACAGGGGCCCTCCACTCCCCCACCGCCATCATGCAGAAGGAGAGCATCCCCGGCATCTGCCACGCCGTGGCCATCACCACCCAGAAAGGAGGCACCCCATGAGTGAACCGAAAACCTATCTGCTGGCCTTTCTCCTTGGCGGGATCCTCTGCCTGATCGGCCAGATCCTCATCGACAAAACCAAGC
>JAFXCU010000190.1 GCA_017521345.1 Ruminiclostridium sp.
CCGCTGGACCTCCCCCTGGACGGGCCAGACGTAGGCGGTGGAGGTGGGGGCGTCCTCAGGGACCTCCTCCTTGGGCTCCGGTGCAGGGGCGGGTTCGGTCTTAGGTTCCACCGTCTCCTGGGTGGGAGGGGTGGTCTGGGTGGGGGCAGGGTCCTCCTGGCGGATCTCCGCCTGACCGCTGACTGCGGCCTCCGGCCCGAAGCCCCCGGCGGGTCCGGTGAGGCTGCCAAACAGATAATAGCCCGAAATTCCAATGGCGGCGACGCAGAGGAACAGGACTATGTAAAAGCCCTTCCCCTCGATAAAGTCGCCCCGCTGCTGGGTGCGTTTTTGCTTCATAGGAAACCTCCGTATACTGTTTGGGTCTTTGGAAAGACCTCTTCAAGGGCTATTTTGGCCCAAAACGAAGTTTCCTATACATTAAAATCAAAGGCCGGTCAGGTCAAAGCTGGGGATATACTCGGCCGTGGCGGCGCTCTCCTCCTGGGAGAAGCCGTCCAGGCCCAGGTTGGCCATGTAGGCGGAGGCCGCCCGGATCTCGCTCTTGCGCAGGCGGCGGTTCAGCTCGGGGTAGTCCTCCGCCCGGCCCCAGGGAGTGTACTGACTCATGAGGGAGAAGAGGACGGTGTGGGGCGGGAAGGTCTCGGCCACCCAGTCCATGACCGCCTTGGCCTGTTCCAGGCGGCCGGGGAGGATCAGGTGTCGGATGATGACCCCCCTTTGCAGGATGCCGTTCTCGTCCAGCCGGTAGGGCCCGGTCTGGCGGACCATCTCCCGGATGGCGGCCCGGGCGGTTTCCGGGTAGTCCTCCGCCATGGCGTACTTTTTTGCCCCGGCGGGGTCGGGATATTTGTAGTCGGGCAGATAAATCTGGACTTTCCCCTCCAGGGCCTGGAGGGTCTCCACTCGGTCGTAGCCCCCGGAGTTCCAGACCACCGGCACGGGAATGGGTTCTTCCAGGGCCTCGGACACCACGTGGGCGTAGTGGGTGGGGTTCACCAGGTCGATGTTGTGGGCCCCGGCCTGGATCAGTTCAAAAAAGATCTCCCGGAGACGGGAAACCGAAATTTCTTTGCCGAAATCCTGCTGGCTGATGGAGTCATTCTGGCAGAAGATGCACCCCAGGGAGCAGCCAGAGAAGAACATGGTGCCCGCCCCACGGGTGCCGGACAGAGGGGGCTCCTCCCAGTGGTGGAGGGCGGCCCGGGCCAGGACGGGGCGGTCGGGCATCCGGCAGCGGCCCTTTCTCCGGGTGCGGTCGGCCCCGCACTGGCGGGGGCAGAGGGTGCATCGGGTCATATCAAAGCTCATGGCAGTTCCTCCTGGACCAGGGTTTGGAAGGGGGCAAAGGCGCTGGGGACGGCGTACTGGTCGGCCAGGGCGGTCTTGTCCGCCCAGACCCAACCCTCTGGCAGGTCAGGGGTGTCCAGGACGCCCTTCCAGGCGGTCATCCGCCACTCCACGTGGGTAAAGATGTGGACGCCTGTCCCGGCAAACGCCAGGTCCGGGAGCGGGATGGACGGAGCCTCCTCTGTCAGGGTGTTGGGGTACTCCCACAGCCCGGCCAGCAGGCCCTTGGCGGGTCGGCGGTGGAGGGCCACCTTGCCCTGGTGGAAGAGGAAGTACACGTTCCGCTCCTGGATTTTGCGGGGCTTTTTGGCGGGGCGAACGGGCAGCTCCCCGGTGCGGCCCTGGATGCGGGCCTGGCAGAAGTCCGCCGCCGGGCATTTCTCGCAGAGAGGGGCCCCGTTGGGCAGGCAGACCATGGCCCCCAGGTCCATCATGGCCTGGTTGAACTTCCCGGGCTCGTCCAGAGGGATGATCTGGGCCAGGGCGTCGGTGAAGTGCTTCTTGCCCTTGGCGGTGGTAATGTCGGTGTCGTCGGCCAGGATCCGGGCGGTGACACGGAGGAGGTTGCCGTCTACGGCGGGGGTGGGCTGGCCGAAGCAGATGGAGGCCAGGGCCGAAGCGGTGTAGTCCCCCACCCCGGCCAGGGAGCGGATGGCTTTGTAATCGGTGGGAAAGACCCCGCCGAAATCGGTCATGATCTGCCGGGCGGCCTTTTGCAGATTTCGAGCACGGCTGTAGTAGCCCAGGCCCTGCCACAGCTTCATGAGCTGGTCCTCGGGGGCCTTGGCCAGGTCCCGGACCGTGGGGAAGGCCTCCATGAACCGCTGGAAGTAGCCCAGCACGGCGGCCACCCGGGTCTGCTGGAGCATGATCTCCGACACCCACACCCGGTAGGGGTCGGGGTCCCGCCGCCAGGGCAGGTCCCGGGCGTTGTCCCGGTACCAGGCCAGCAGGGGGATGGGAAGGTTGGATAAAGGATTCACAGGGATTCCTCCTGATGCAGTAAGTGGGATAGTTCCGGGGGCAGGGGAGCCTCCAGGGCAATTTCTTCCCCTGTGACGGGCTGATACAGCCGGATGGAGGCCGAGTGGAGGGCAAACCGGTCGGGCAGTTCCTCCGTCTCAGTCCCATAGAGGAAATCCCCCACCAGGGGGCAGCCCAGGTGGGTCATGTGGACCCGGATCTGGTGGGTACGGCCGGTTTCCAGCCGGAGCCGGACCAGACTGCGCTCTCCGCGGTGTTCCAGGACCTCATAGTGGGTCCGGGCGGCGGCTCCATCCGGGGAGACCATCCGCCGCAGGACAGAGCCGGGATCCCGGCAGATGGGGGCGTCGATGGTGCCGGTCAGGGGCTCCGGCACCCCTTCGCAGACCGCCAGGTAGGTCCGGGTCAGCCGCCCGTCCTGGAGCTGCTGCTGGAGGATCTCGTGGGCGTGGGGGTGCTTGGCCACCGCCATGAGGCCGGAGGTACCCCGGTCCAGGCGGTTCACCGGGTGGAAGGCC
>JAFXCU010000191.1 GCA_017521345.1 Ruminiclostridium sp.
CGTAGGGGATGCATCCCACGGCGGCGTTTTTATAGGGGTATGCCCCGCTGATGACCTCGTTTAAGGTGCCGTCGCCGCCCACGGCGAAGAGGTGAATGGGCTCGCCGGTCTTGGCGTAGCTTTCGGCCAGCTCCCGGGCGTGGCCCACGTGGGTGGTCCGGGTGATGACGTAGTCCGGGTTTTCCAGGGTAGCTGCCGTTTGGGCCAGACGCTGGACCAGCTCGTCGCTGATGTTCCGGCCCCCGGCCACGGGGTTGACGATAAAGACTGATTTCATGGGGGATCCTCCCTCGTGTTTCTCTTTGTTCCATCATATCCTATCCTGCACGTCTGTGCAAGAAGAAATAGCAGGATCCCCCGCCAATCGGGCGGGGGATCCTGCGCGGGAGTTATGAAAGGAGATTTAGGAGGATACTCTTACAGAGTAAGAGAGGGTGCGGTGTAAGTGCGGGTTGCCATCTCAGCATCCAGAGCGTACAGGCTCTTGGGGTCGGACCCGAAGAGATCGAAGCGGCCCACCAGGTCGCTGGCACTCTTCTCTTCCTCGCCCTGTTCCTTGATAAACCAGTTCAGGAACTCCAGGGTACGGAAGTCGTTGTCCTTCCATGCTTCGGCATAGATGTTGTTGATGGATGCAGTGACAAATCGCTCGTGCTCCAGTGCAGCCACCAGGGGCTCACGGAAATTTTCATATACCTTGTCGGGTGCAGCGATGGCAGCCATCTTGGGGTACACATCGTTGTTCTGCAGGTAGTTCATGAAGAGGAGAGCATGGTCCCGCTCTTCCTGGGCCTGGATCTTAAACCAGTTGCCGAAGCCGTCCAGGTTGTTGTCGTAGTAGTAATTGGACATATCCAGATAGAGATATGCGGAGTAGAACTCCTTGGTGATCTGCTCTTCCAGCAGCTTGGAAACGTTGGGATGTAACATAATTTCTGCTCCTTTCGAATTTTGAATTTACTTTTCTTTTCCGTATTACCTTTCGTTGTGTACATGATACCATGGCGGTTTCTTTGACACTGTGAGTTTATCACCAAAATGGTGATATTTATAAAAACTTTTTCTTGACGGGGAAAAGACCCTGTGCAACAATGGAACCATCAAGAAACGGGAGGACCTGACCATGAAAAAAGAGACCTTGACCAGCCGCCACGGCTACGCCATCCCCTGCCACAACTGCTGGGAAGGGGAGGACCGCATCCTCATCGTCTGCCACGGCTTTGGCAGCAGCAAGCTCAGTCCCATGGTTATGGCCCTGAACCAGGAGATGCCCAAGGCGGGCATCGGCGTGTACAGTTTTGACTTCCCCTCCCACGGGGACAGCCCCATCTGGGAGGAGGGCCTGCGGGTGCCCTTCTGTGTGGATGACCTGGAGACCGTGGAGGCCCATGTCCGCCAGATGGCACCCAACGCCAGGATCGGCTATTTCGGCTCCAGCTTCGGGGCCTATATCACCCTCCTGTACCTGGCCGACCGGGACCACGCCGGGGAGCGGGCCATGCTCCGCTCTGCCGCTGTGGCCATGCCCCGTCTGGTGGACCAGTGGGTGGATGACCGGGCCAAAGCCGACATGGACCGCCAGGGCTATTTCGTTCCCGACTATGATTACGTTCGGGAGATGCGAGTTACGCCTGCTTTCTTAAAGGACTTGGAAGAGAACGATGTATTTACCAAGTACCGGGCAGACGCTGCCCGACTGCGGATGGTCCACGGCGGAAAGGACGACGTGGCCCCTCCCGATGCTGCCCAGGCCTTTGCCCGGCAGTTTGGGGCGGAGATCGTGACCCTTCCCAACGGGGAACACAACCTGATGGGGAAGGGGGAGCTGGACCGGGTCCTGGAACTCACCCGGGACTTCTTCCTGGAGAAATAAGTGCTGGCCCTTCGGCGGGGAGACCTGCCGGAGGGTCGTTTTTGTTACAGTTTTGTTAAACTTTTGACGTTTTCTTGCAATTACCAATTCAGTATGCTATACTTCTACAAGAATCGTAAGAGTATGCCTTTTACTACGCAATATCCTATGAGGTGAACCCTATGCACAATTCCAAGACCCCGTGGCGGGAACGTGTCCACCAGATCGGTGCCATGTTCCTGGCCCTGCTTATGGTCGTGACCCTGGCCGTTCCTGTGGCCCATGCCGCCGTCACGAAAGACCAGATCAACAACCTGAAGAACCAGGCCTCCAGCCTGAGCTCTCAGAAGGCGAAGTTGGAGAGCGAGCTGAACAAGCTGGCCAAGTCCAAGAACGCAGCGGTGGAGCAGAAGTTCCTGCTGGAAGAGAAGATCACCGTCCTCCGCCAGGAGATCGCCGTCTCTGAGGAGACCATCCAGCTCCTGGGGGAAGAGATCGCTCTGAAGGAAGTGGAGCTGGCCGACGCCCAGGCGGAAGAGGCCAAGTATTACGACGAATTCTGCGAGCGTGTCCGCATCATGGAAGAGCGGGGCGAGATCTCCTACTGGGCCGTCCTGTTCAACGCCAACAGCTTCTCTGACCTGCTGGACCGTGTCAACGCCATCTCCGAGGTGGTGGACTACGATAACATGATCATGGACGAGCTGGAAGCCGCCCGTATCGCCGTGGCCAACGCCAAAGCCGATCTGGAAGCCAACAAGAAGGCCGAGGAAGAGACCAAGGCCGCCCTCACCGCCCAGAAGGCCGACCTGGAGAAGCAGGAGGCCGCAGTAGAGGCCGTCATCGGACAGATCACCAGCCAGTCCGCTGTCTATGAGGAGAAACTCCACGACCTGGAGGACGACTCCGACAACCTGGCCAAGCAGATCGCCCAGGCTGAGGCCACCTATGCTGCCCAGATCGCTGCCCAGAAGAAGGCAGAGGAGGAAGCCCGCCGTCAGCAGCTCCTCCAGCAGCAACAGCAACAGCAGC
>JAFXCU010000192.1 GCA_017521345.1 Ruminiclostridium sp.
CTCCGGTAACTTCCTGGCTCTGGATTTTACCGTCACCCAGGCCGGCCGGCAGATCTTCTCTATCTCCCGGGAGTGGATGACCTGGGGGGACAGCTACTGCGTGGATATCCCCGACCCTTCCCTGGAGCTTCAGGCTCTGGCGGTGGTCCTGGCCATCGACTGTGCCAACGAGGCAGGCGACGGCGTGAGTGTCGGCCTGGACATTGCAGATATTTTCGACTGAGAACGCAAAAATCCCACGGCTTCTGCCGTGGGATTTTTCTTATGCAAAAGGCCGGACCCGGAAGATGGCGCCCAGGCTCTCCGCCAGCTGGCGGCAGGCCTCGATCTCGGCCTGGCTCTTGTCGTAGTCCACGATGGAGACCATGACCTTGGGGACGTATTTTCCCGCATCCCGGACGAAGTCCAGCATGGCCTGCCAGGCCTTCTCCCCGGACCCGGGCCGGGTGAGGCGGAGATACTCCTCCAGATTGGAACCGTTCAGGGACACGGAGACCGCATCCAGCCGACCGGCCAGTTCGGGGGTCACATCCCGGTGGTTAATGAGGGACCCGTGGCCGTTGGTGTTCAGGCGGATGGGGGGACAGGCCTTCCCCAGCTCCTCGTGGAGCCGGTCGCACAGCCAGAGCATGTCGTCCAGGCGGCAGGTGGGCTCCCCGTAGCCGCAGAAGACGATCTCCGGGTAGGCGGTGGGGTCCATGTTCAGGATGGAGTCCAGCACCTCCTGGCGGGTGGGTTCCCCGTCCAGCCACAGGCCCCCCAGGGCGGAGGCCTCCTGGTCCCGGATGCAGAAGACACACCGGCAGTCGCACCGGTTGGTCATGTTGATGTAGAGACTGCCGAAGTAGTCGTAGGTGATGATGTTGTTGGGGTTCATGGTTCCTCCCTCTTTCCGGGCCGGGCCGGGTCCACCAGCTCAAAGCGATCGTGCTGCTCTGCCTGGGGGTATTTTTCCCGGTCCACCGGGCTTAAAAACATGGCAAGGGGCCGGGCGTACCAGGGGCCCGTCCCGTCGGCGGCCTGATAGACCACCAGGTCCTCATCGGTCTCGGTGTGCCGGGCGACCACAGCCACCCGGTACAGGGTCCCTTTGAAGTGGCGGTAGAGGCCGCCGGGAAGGATCTCTCGCTGAGACATGGGAAGCCCCCTTTCTCAATCCTGGATGTTGAAGAGCCGCTTGCCGTTTTCCGTGGTGATCCGCTCCACTTCCTCCCGGCTGAGGCCCTTGATCTCGGCGATGGTCTCGGCCATCCGGTAGACATACCGGGAGTCGCACCGCTTGCCCCGGAAGGGGGTGGGCGCCATGTAGGGGGCGTCGGTCTCCACCATGATCCGCTCGATGGGCACGGCGGCAATGACCTCGGGGGCCTTGCGGGCGTTCTTAAAGGTGATGGTGCCGGTGAAGGACAGGTGCCAGCCCAGCTTCACCAGGGTCTTGGCATCCTCGGCGCTGCCGGAGTAGCAGTGGAAGACCCCTCGGACCTTGGGAAACTCCTTGACGATGGCCAGACAGTCGGCGTGGGCCTCCCGGTCGTGGACGATGACGGGTAAATCTAACTTCTCGGCCAGGGCCAGCTGGGCCCGGAAGACCTCCTTCTGCAGGTCGTGGGGGACTTCCTTCCAGTAGTAGTCCAGGCCGATCTCGCCGATGGCCTTCACCTTGGGGTGGGCGGCCATCTCCTCCACCTGGGCCAGCCAGTCTTCGGGCAGGTTCAGGGCGTCCTCGGGGTGGATGCCGGCGGCGGCGTAGAGGTAGGGGTACTGTTCAGCCATCTCGATGCACCGGCGGGAGGACCACAGGTCGTTGCCGGGGCACAGCACCAGGCCGACCCCTTCTCCCGGCAGGGAGGAGAGGACTTCGTCCCGGTCCTCGTTGAAGGAGGAGGAATAGTAGTGGGCGTGGGTATCAAAGAGCATGGGTCAGTCCTCCTTTTTCTGGGTCATTTCCATGGACCGGTGCCAGCTGCCGCTGTTGGTGGCCTCCAGGTCCAGGACCTGCTGGGTGTCAGCGTCCTGGAGACGCAGGAGCTTTTCTGCCAAAATCCGGGAGAAGCCGGACATGAGGATGCTCTGGATGATGAAGTGCTCCACGGCGTCCGCTCTGGCCTCCTTGTCCTGGTTGGGCAGGCCCAGGATCTCCTGGGCGGCGGTGCGGGTCTGGGCGGTGTAGAACAGGGCAATGTCCTGGAGGCGGTCAATGTAGCCGGTGTAGAACTTCTTGACCTCCTCCTCGTCGGCGGTGATGGGCAGCAGCTGCTGGATGCCGTTGATGCTGGTGCCCTGCTTCAGGGTGAAGATCATAATCAGGTAGGCAATGTGGATACGGTAGTACTTCCGCTTTTCCGGGGCGGGCATGACCTTCAGCCGGACGTAGTTGTTGATGGTGGTGGGGGTGACGGGCTTGTTCTTCTGGTCCTCCACGGGGATGAAGTCCAGGTACTGGCCCAGCAGGGCGATGACCTGGTCCATGTAGAGACCGATGTCGGGCAGTTCCTTCCAGGCGGGGAGCTTGTAGTTGTTCAGGTAATTCTCCCACCGCTGGAGCTTGTGGGCCACCAGTTCCTTGTCGTAGCTCATAGGACGCTCTCTTTCTATGCAAAAATTTCGTGGTTCTGTTGAGGGATATTAAGTGTTTGATTATTTTACCACAACAGGTCTGGAAGAACAATGGGAACTGAAAAAGATTTTTTGACGAAGCTTGAGGCAGATATTAGATGATAGCAGTGCTGCTTCCGCCTCCCCGTCTTGTGCCAGAGGTGGAGGCAGCCGTTCGAGCCTCGCCGCGGGTGCGGCGCACAAGCATTTTGGGCAAAGCCCAAAATCTTGGCTTCGGGCGGATTCACTTCGCCCGAAGCAAGTGAAATGACCGCAGGTCACCAGAAACAAGAAAAAAACCACGTCCTTTCGGACGTGGTTTTCTTGTTTCTGGAGCGAGTGACGAGGCTCGACTCGCTCCCTTGTCCCACAAAAGCTGGCGCTTTTGCGGGAGCCCGGGTACCTCCTGATTGGAAAATCTGCGGCTACACCGCAGATTTGTAGGTGGAGGATAGCGAGTTTGTTGGTTCTGGGTATAAAAAATCCCCCATCCGTAAGGATGAGGGATGATGGAGCGAGTGACGAGGCTCGAACTCGCTACCTCCACCTTGGCAAGGTGGCGCTCTACCAGATGAGCTACACTCGCATCGACAAGAGCTATAATATCATGCACATGCCGATTTGTCAACAACTATTTTTCGATTTTTCAAAAAATTTCTGCCTCGGGCAGGAGGGGCTCTCCCCAGGAAAGCTGGATCTCTGCCACCCGCTGCTCTCCGCTGTCAGGGTAGAGGGTCACGGTCACGTCATTCAGCGCGGGCAGAGGGGTCTCCAGGTCGCTGTAGGCCTCCCGGACGGCCTGGGCCAAAGTCTCGGCGCTGTCCTCCTGGGCGAAATGGCTGATGCGGAAGACTGCCTGGCCGGGCAGAGCAGGGAGAAGCTCCCGGAGCTCCTGGGCCACGGCGTTGCTGCCGGTGACCGAGATGACCTGGCTGATCTCCTCGGCCGTCCTGGTGTAGGCGATCTTTACGTTGACCTCGTAGTAGCTGGAGGTCTGGGCCACGTCATACTTGATGTAGTCCACCGCCCAGGCACCCAGGGGGTCCTCCTGGGTGACCTCCAGGCAGGCCCGATCCACGTCGCTGGCGGCAGAGCCGGTGATGCTCACGAACTGATAGAGGCGGATGACCCCGGTCTCCTTCCCCTGGCCCACCAGGTGGAGGAGAGCGCTGACCAGACCCTGATAGGTCTCGGCCCGGAGGATGGAGGGGTCGTTGTCCTCGTCGGAGAAGGGGACGTGGGGGGTGGAGGCCACATAGCTGCGCTCCAGCATGGAGCAGCCGGAGAGAAGGAAGGCGCACAGGAGGGTGATGGCCAGGATTCGTTTCTTCATATGCGTCCTCCTTTCTTTTGGCTTCTCAGAATTCCGCCATCCGCAGATGGCGGAACAAGATGAAATCATTTTTCCCGGCGACATGTGCGTCGGGAAAAATTCTTCTCAGCCTGCAAACGTGCGGGCCTTTGGCCCGTGCGCTGCAGCAGGCTGCAATCCCTCACTTTTGGAATGGACTAAGGCCCTTTCCTTGTCATTTACAGCCTGCGATGTCCATTTCAAAAGTCCATCGATAGTTGGGTATCTCCCTGGTCCTCGGCTTTCAGCAGAGCACCCGCCGCAGGTAAACTTCTTGCCTTATACCGGCTCTTGTTCACGATGGGGGTCTCCTCCAGGACCTTAGCGTCCTGGACGGTATAGCTCTTCTTCAGGGTCATCACCTGGACGCCCTGGGTGGAGCGGGTGGTCTTGACGGGAATGAGGCCGGAGCCGAACAGCAGGGCTCTGCCCTCGGTGGAGTAGAGCACCAGGTCCTGTTCCTCCTCCTCGTTTAGGAAGAGGACGGCCTTCAGGGGGCTCTTGTCGGAGTAGGCTCCGGTGAGCTTCTTTCGCTTGGTCACCGTCTGGTAGGCGGACAGGGGGACCCTTGCCACCTTGCCATTTTCAAAGAAGAACAGGAGGTGGCCCTGATACTGGCCGGGCAGGCAGGCCCAGAGGATGTTCTCCCCCTCCTCCATTTCCAGCTTGGCGGGGAGGTAGTCGCCCAGGACGCTGGCCTTGGCGTCGTCAAAGGTGTTCACCCAGGTCTTGTAGCACTGCTGGCGGTCGGTGAAGATCATGAGCTCGGCGGCGTTGGTGGCCTCCCAGCGGAAGGCCGGGCC
>JAFXCU010000193.1 GCA_017521345.1 Ruminiclostridium sp.
ATCCATCTGATCCGTATCAAAGGAAGAAAACCCGGGAGTATCCGCCACATAAGTGTCGTCACCCAGACGGTACAGTTCCACATGCCGGGTGGTATGACGTCCCCGGCCCAGTTTCTCGGAAACTTCACCGGTGTCCAGATTCAGCTCCGGTGCCAGACGGTTGAGAATGCTGCTCTTGCCCACACCGGAGTTTCCGGTAAAGGCGGACACCTTGCCGGCCAGCAGGCCCCGAAGCTCCTCGATGCCCATGCCGGTCTCGGCGCTGACTTTGATGGTGTGGAAGCCAGCGGCCGTGTAGATCTCATACAGCTCCTCGGCCTGGACCAGATCCCACTTGTTGATGCAGATGATGGGCTCGCAGTCCTTGCTCTCGGCCAGGGCGGTGATCCGGTCCACCAGGAAGGGGTCGGTCACCGGGATGGCCCCGGAGCAGATGATGACCATCTGGTCGATGTTAGCCACAGCAGGCCGCTGGAAGAAGTTCCGGCGGGGCAGGATCTCATCCAGGGAGCCGGATCCGTCCTCCTGGACGGTGATGGCCACCCGGTCCCCCACCAGGGGGGTGATCTTCTTGTAACGGAACTTGCCTCTGGCCCGGGTGGTGATGAGTTCCTCGCCGCACTGGACGTAGTAGAACCCGCTCAGGGCCTTGAGGATGGTCCCTTCTCTCTTCTGTTCACTCATGCTTTCACACTCAACCGTCAAAATTTACCGTGTAGGTCTCCAGAAGCTGGTCGTCGATATAGACGCAGACCTCCTGGCTGCCAGTGCCGCTGATGGTGGTCACCAGGGTCCCGGCGGAGGTGCTCACCACGTCGTCGTAGACCTCCTGTCCGGCCACGGTGATGCGCACGGTGACGCTCTCGGGCTCAGGGGGCAGGACCACGGTAATGGGCTTGGAGGTGATGGGCTTTGCCTCGGGACCCTTGCTGTAGTGCAGGGTGATGGCGGTGCCCTCCTCCACCTCGGTGTTGGGGGCGATGCTCTGGTAGACCACGATGCCCGCAGGCTGGTCGCTGGCCACCTCTTCGGTGCCGGCCACGGTGAGACCCAGGTCCTCCAGCATCTTCTTAGCCTTGTCCAGGGACTGGCCGGTGACGGACGGAACCACCACAGGCATGGACTCAGGCCCCTTGCTGATGACCAGGTGGACCTGGTCGCCGGGGTAGAGCTCGGTGCCCTCGGGGGGCGTGTAGGAAATGACCCAGTCCTTCTCCACATCCTCGGAGTACTCATACTCGGGGGCGGCCACCTTCAGGCCCAGGGCCTGGAGGGCCTTCACGGCCTCCTCATAGGTGTAGTTGGTCACGTCGATCATCTCCACGGCCTCCTGGCCGCCGCTCACCGTGACCGTGATGGTCGTCCCCTTTTCGGCGATCCGTTTGGGGGAGGGATCCTGATCCATGATCTGGTCCTTCTCGTACTTGTCGCTGTACTCGATGTCACCCTGGACCACGTAGAAGTTCTCCATGATCTCCTTCTCGCTGTAGACCTCAGAGAGGGTCATGCCCCGCAGGTCGGGGACTTCCACCCCGTCCTTGTCAAAGAGGCCGCTGAAGAAGGTCAGCCAGAGGATCAGGGCTGCACCCAGCAGCAGGACGATGATGGCAATGGGGATGGCCATGCTTCGGCGGCCCTCCTCCTCTTCCTCCTCAAAGTCCTCCTCCGGCTCCTCCCGGTACCGTCTGGGCGGCGGAGGAGGCGGTGCGGGGCGGGTACGGGTCTGGGTCCGCTGGCGGCGGACCTCTCCCCCGTCGGCCATTCGACCGGTATCCTCAGGGGTGGGCTGATTGCCATGGAAGGCCGCCAGGTTGTAGCGGAAGATGAGCTGGGGGTTCTTTCGGAAATCCTCCAGGTCCCGGAGCATGGCACCGGCATTCACATACCGCTGGTCGATCCGGGAGGCCATGGCCTTCATGGTGATCTCCTCCAGGCCCACGGGGATATCCGGGTTCAGCTCTCTGGGGGACAGAGGGGTGGCATTGATGTGCTGGATGGCCACAGCCACAGGGGTGTCCCCTTCAAAGGGCAGGCGGCCGGTGAGCATCTCATACAGGACCACACCTGCCGAGTAGATGTCTGCCCGGGCGTCGATGTGGCTGCCCCGAGCCTGCTCGGGGGAGATATAGTGGACGGAACCCAGAGCCTCCTGGGTCATGGTGGCCTGGGCGGCGGACATGACCCGGGCGATGCCGAAGTCAGCCACCTTCACGCTGCCGTCCCGGAGGACCATGATGTTCTGGGGCTTGATGTCCCGGTGGATGATCCCCCGGCTGTGGGCGTGGCCCAGGGCCCGGACGATCTGAGTGGTGAAGTAGAGGGCCTCCCGCCAGTTCAGGGTGCCGTTCTTCTTCTTCATATACTGCTTGAGGGTGATGCCGTCAATGAGCTCCATGACGATGTAGTCCAGGTCATCCCCGTGGCTGTCGTCATAGACGGAAACGATATTCGGATGGGAGAGCATGGCAACTGCCCGGGCCTCTTCGTGGAAGCGGCGGCGGAAGTCACTGTCGGCTGCCAGGTCCCGTTTCAGGACCTTGATGGCCACATAGCGCTGCAGGCGGTGGCAGTAGGCCTTGTAGACCACAGCCATCCCTCCAACCCCGATCACATCGAGGATTTCATACCGGTTATCGAGCATTTTACCGATGTATTGATCCATGGTAACACACTCCTTTTACATTTGAAACAGAACAACGGTCACGTTGTCCGAGGCCCCTGCGTTCAGGGCCCGGTCCAGGAGGCGATGGCAGATCTCTGCCGCCGTGCCTCCCGCCAGGACTTCCTCAAGGATCTCCTGGTCGGTGACCTCGTTGACCAGTCCGTCGGAACACAGGAGGATGGTATCGCCCTCCTCCACCGTCTCCCGGAACAGGTCTGCTTTTACTTGCTTGCCGGTGCCCAGAGCCCGGGTGATAAGGTTCTTCTGGGG
>JAFXCU010000194.1 GCA_017521345.1 Ruminiclostridium sp.
CGTGATACCAATGGTATCACGGGTGGTTTTTGGATCCGAACAGGTTGTTTTCTTTGAAGAGAAACAGGAGCTTTCCCAGAAAGAGCAGAAACAGGAAGGAACTCACATAGGGCTGGGGGGAGATGGAGAAGAGCAGGATCACCGCCCCGTGGAGGGCCAGGGAGCAGATGCGGCAAAGTGAGGTGTCCCGGCTGGAGAGACAGAGGATGACCTCCGCCAGACCCACCAGGGGGAGGAGGGCCAGCCCTGTAACATAGAGGGTGTCCATCAGCTGGGATGGGCCGGAATAGGCCAGCAGGGAGACGGCGTGAACTGTTTCCCCCTCCTGCAGTCCGAAGAGGGGCAGGAAGAAGAAGGCTGCCGTGATCAGGTCCAGCACCCCAAAGACCAGGCAGGACAGGGCCCGGAGGTTGGAGCGGTTCTCCTGCTGGGCCAGCACCATCAGCTCATCGTTGGAGAGCAGGTCGTCAATGGAGATGGAGAACAGCCGGGAGATCCCCTTCAGGGAGTCCAGGTTGGGATAGCCCCGGCCGCTTTCCCATTTGGAGATGGCCGTCCGGGAGACGAAGAGCTCCTGGGCCAGCTGCTCCTGGGTGAGGCCCTTTTGTTTGCGCAGATGCTGTAATTTTTCGTGAAATTCCATGGTCTGCCCCTCCTTTGGTGGTTGCCGTTGCCCCCCCATTATAGAAAAGGGGCGGTGAGCTGTCAAAGGAATGGGATGACACCTTTCGTCACATGGGGAAAAGGGCCGTGTGTTTAGCAAAAACCATCGGGAAATTCAACGGCGGCTATGGTTCCCGTTGACAGACCTTCCATAGAGGGCTATACTTGCTTTCTGGATATGATTTCCAATCCTCATTCCATATCTAAGGAGACTCTGCTATGACATTTCCTGTCTGCATCTGGCTGCTGTTGATCGCCGCCCTGGTCATCAGCTCCATTGGTTTCAAAAACTACGTCTGGTTCATTTCTCTGGGCTACGGCTTTTCCATTGCTGGGCTGGGCCTGCTGATGCTGGTCCTCTACCGGGGGAGCCTGACCCTGGGCACCGCCCTGTGCTGCCTGCTCTTTATTGCCTACGGCCTGCGGCTGGGAGGCTACCTGGCCATCCGGGAGTTCAAAAGCGCCACCTACAACCAGAACATGAAGGGGGAGATCAAGGACGGCAAGACCATCCCCTTCGGCGTCAAGTGCGCCATCTGGGTCACCTGCGCCGCCCTGTATGTCCTCCAGGTCCTGCCTGTGTTCTACCGGCTGGAGAACGGCGGTGGCACCAGCCTCTGGGTGTGGATCGGGGCCGCTGTGATGCTCTTCGGCCTCCTCTTTGAGACTGCCTCCGACCTGCAGAAGAACGCCGCCAAGAAGGTCAACCCCCGGCGGTTCGTGGACACCGGCCTCTACCGCATCGTCCGCTGCCCCAACTACCTGGGAGAACTCATCTTCTGGACCGGCGTTATCCTTTCCGGCATCGGGGGTCTGTCCGGGGCGGGCCAGTGGATCATGGCTCTCATCGGCTACGCCGGCATCGTCTTCGTCATGTTCAGCGGCGCCCGCCGGCTGGAGATCCGCCAGAACAAGAACTACGGCAATGACCCCGAATATCAGCACTATGTGAAAACCGTGCCCATCATGATCCCCTTCGTGCCCCTCTACTCCGTGGAGAAGCACAAGTGGCTGGTGGCATAACAGCAAAAAAACGAGTCGTCTGCTGACGGCTCGTTTTTGTTATCCATATCCCAGCTGGGCCAGTTTTTCCCCGATGCGGGCCTGGACGGTCTCGGCGATCTGGGGGGTGGTCAGGGTCTGATATTCTTCATAATACAGGGGCGGCAGGTAGTGGACCTGAGTGGTCACCGGGGTGAGCCTCCGGCTGTTGTACACCTGGTAGGAGTCCACCAGCACCACGGGGACGATGGGGGCCTTGGCCTTCACCGCCGCCTTGAAGGAGCCGGGTTTGAACTCCCACAGGCTGTTTTTCTTGTCCTGGTCGTAGCCCCCTTCAGGGAAGAGGATATACCGGCGGCCCTCGGCCACCTCCTGGGCCACCTGGTTGATGATGGTCAGGGACTGGCGGCTGTTGTGGAGGTCCATACGCTTGCCCCCCAGGGCGTCCACGATCTCACTGACGAAGACGAAGTAGGACCGGTCCCGGTCCATCACCAGGGAGAGAGCCCCCTCATGGGCAGCCACCAGACTGTAGGCGTCGTACTGCCCCTGATGGTTGGGGAAGAGGACGTAGCCCCCCTCTTTGGGCAGGTTCTCCTGGCCGAAGGTATTGGTTTTCACATGGCCGGTCCGTTCCATGAGGCCCACGATATAGCGGACGTAGTCGTAGACCTCCTGCTGGGAGTAGGTCTCAGGCTGGTCGGTCATCCGGTGGAGGGTCTCCAGGATCTTGGGCAGACGGAACAGGTTCCGGAGGATGGTGTAGGGCATTCTCCACATGGCAGTGCTCTCTTTCTCGTTCTTTCTACCTATCATTATACCATGCAGAGAGTTTGGAATGTATGGATGGATTTATGAATTTGTAAGATTTTCTTAAGAATTCTTAAGAAATGAGGAAACCTGCCGGGAAGGCAGCTCCTTTTTCAAAGCGCCACAAAGAAGTCATAGACCAGCCGGTTGAAGTCCTTGGCCTCCTCGTAGGCGGCGTGGCCCAGGTCCGGGTAGAGATGGAGACGGCAGCCCAGCTTCTCGGCCAGCTCCCGGGAGGCGTCCCCACCCACCACCTGGTCCAGGGCACCGCCGATCACCAGGACAGGGCACTGGATCTTGTCCAGGTCCTGGTGGGTGTCGCAGGTCAGACAGGCTTTGGCCAGGGTGAGGAACCGGGGGACATCCTTGGGCTTCTGCAGATGGGTCAG
>JAFXCU010000195.1 GCA_017521345.1 Ruminiclostridium sp.
CAGCAGAACCTCCTTGGAAGAGGTGTTGCCCTCCCGGTCGATGACACGGCTGATCTTGTTCAGCTCGTTCATCAGGTTCTGCTTGTTGTGGAGGCGTCCGGCGGTGTCCACCAGGACCACATCGGCCTTTCTGGCCCGGGCGGCGTTCATGGCGTCAAAGACCACGGCAGCGGGGTCGGAGCCCTCCCCGTGCTTGATGATGTCCACCTTGGCCCGGTCGGCCCAGATAGTCAGCTGGTCGGCGGCGGCGGCACGGAAGGTGTCACCGGCGGCCAGGAGGACCCGGTTGCCCTCGTTCTTCAGGATGTTGGCCAGCTTGCCGATGGTGGTGGTCTTGCCCACGCCGTTGACCCCGATCATCAGGATGACGGCGGGCTTGTCCTCCAGGTTCAGGCCGGTGTCACCCACATCCAGCATCTCCACCAGGATCTCCCGCAGGCAGGCCTTGACCTCCTCGGGATCCTTGAGTTTCCGGTCCTTGACCCGCTCCCGGAGCTCCTCCACGGCTTCCATGGTGGTGTCCATGCCCATGTCGGAGAGGATCAGGTTCTCCTCCAGTTCCTCGAAGAAATCCTCGTCCACAGAGAAGAGGCCGGAGAAAATGCTTAACTTCTTGATTTTATTGAACAGTCCCATCAGGGTGTCCTCCTAATTGGTTATTCTGCTTTCGGCGCAGTCTGTAAAAGCTCCTCCGCCTGCTTCAGGTCCAGCTTCAGGATCTTGCTGACCCCCTGGCGTTCCATGGTGACGCCGTAGAGCAGGTCGGCGGCCTCCATGGTCTCCCGCCGGTGGGTGATGAAAATAAACTGGGTCTGCTGGCCCATGGCCCGCAGGTACCGGATGAACCGGGCGCCGTTGGACTCGTCCAGAGCCGCCTCGATCTCGTCCATCACGCAGAAGGGGGTGGGATGGACCTGGAGGATGGCGAAGTACAGGGCGATGGCAACCAGGGCCCGCTCGCCGCCGGAGAGGAGGCTGATGGTCCGCAGGGTCTTGCCCGGGGGCTGGACCCGGATGTCGATGCCGCAGGTGAGGACCTCCTTCTCGTCCTCCAGAGCCAGGGTCCCCTGGCCCCCTCCGAAGAGGTCGGTGAAGGTCTGGGAGAAGGCGTCCCGGATGCGGGTGAACTCCCGGAGGAAGACCTCCCGCATCTCTTCTGTGATGCCCTGGATGATGCCCTCCAGCTCCCGCTGGGCGGTCTCCACGTCGGTCTTCTGGTCGTTTAAGTAGTGGTAGCGCTCCTCCACCCGCTGGAACTCCTCCACGGCCCCCAGGTTCACATGGCCCAGGCGGCGGATGGTCTCCCGGAGCTGGCCTGCCTGACGGGTGGCCTGGGAGAGGTTGGATATCTTCTGCCGGATGGTCTGGGCCCCCTGGTGGGTGACCCCATAGGTGTCCCAGAGCTTGTCCAGGAGGCGGTTTTCCTCCATGGTGGCCTGGAGACGCTTCTGCTCCAGGCTGGCAGTCTCCCGCTGAAGCCGGAGCTGATCTTCGTTTTTGGCACGGGCCTGGCGGTCGGCCAGGATGCGCTCCCGGTCCAGCCGGAGCTTTTCCCCGTTGGCCTTGCTCAGTGCGGCGGACAGGTCTGCCCTTGTCTGGGCCAGGGTGGTCTCCTGGTCCTGCCACTGGGCGATCTCCCCTTCCAGGCTCTCGTTCTCCCGGTCATAGCTGTCCACAAGGGCGGTCTGGCGGTCCCGGTCGGCCTGGGCGGTGGTCCGCTGGCTGGCCAGCTGGTCCAGCAGAGGACGGAAGGCCCGGATCTCAGCCTGAAGGACAGCCAGCTTCTCCCGGAGGGAAGCCACCTCCCTGTCCTCGGCCAGCGGGGTCTGGTCCTGCCGGGATTCCACCTCCGCAAGGGTCTGGCGGGTGGCCTCCCGGGCCTCTTCCAGGGCGGTCTGGCCCCGGTGGAGTTTCTCTCTGGCCTGTGCCAGTTTCTCCTTCAAGGCATCTTCCTCAGCCCCACGGGTGAGGATGCCCCCCTGACGGATCACAGAGCCGCCGGTCATGGATCCTCCGGGCCGGAGGATCTCTCCGTCCAAGGTGACCACCGGGAAGCGGTAGTTTCTCTTTTTCGCCATGGCCACGGCGTGGTCCAGGGTGTCTGCCACCACCGTCCGGCCCAGCAGGCTCTGGGCGGCCGGGCGGCAGGTGTCGTCACAGTCCACCAGGTCCGAGGCCACAGCCAGGAAACCCGGTTCCCGGTCCAGGCCATCCTCCCGGAGGAGACTGGGCCGCAGGGCGGTCAGGGGCAGGCAGGTCACCCGGCCCCCGTTCTGTTTTTTCAAAAGTCGAAGGACGGCCTTACCGGCCTCCTCATGTTCTACGATCAGGTTCTGCATGGCCCCGCCCAGGGCGGTCTCCAGAGCCACGGTGTACCGGGCCGGCACCCGGAACAGGTCGCCCACAGGCCCCAACACGCCGGTGAGGTTCCCCCGGCGGGCCTGGCCCATGGCGGTCTTGACCCCCTTGGTGTAACCCTCGTAGTGGTCGGCCATCTCGGCCAGGAGCTTGGCCCGGTCTGCCAGGGCACTCTCGGCCATGCGCAGATCCATCCAGGCCTCCTGGGCCTGCTTTTCCCGGCTCCGGCACTGGGCCAGGGCCTCCTGACTCTGGCGAAGGGCGGTCTGCCGGGCAGCCCGTGCCGCCTGCTGGCGGTTCAGGGCTTGATCCAGGTCCTGACGGCAGGTGGTCTCCTGATCTTTCAAGTCAGCCAGACGGGCCTCCTGGCGGCGGATGTCCTCCTCCAGGCCGGTCTGCCGGGCCTGCTTCTCGGCCAGCTCCCCCCGGATGCGCCGGGCGGCGGCCTGGTTATGGTCGATGCGCTCCCGGAGCAGGCTCACGCGCTGCTGACCGGTGCGCAGGTTCTGTTCAGTTTCTTCCAGTCGGACCCGCAGGGTCTCCCCCTGGGCCTCCTGGTCCCGGATCTGTAGGAGAAGCTCCTCCGACCGGGCGTATAACTCGTCGGCCTCCTTGGTACAGGCGGCCAGGTCCCGCTGGACGGTCTCATGGTCCAGGCGGAGCTTGTTCCCCTTGGCCCGCTGCTCGTCCAGCTGGTCGGCCCAAAGGGAGATCTCCAGCACCCGCAGTTCCTCCTTCAGGGCCAGATACTTCTGTGCGGTCTCCGCCTGGGCTTTCAGGGGCTCCCGCTGGAGGTCCAGTTCCTCCAGCTTGTCGGCGATGCGCAGCAGGTTCTCCTGGGTGCGCTCCAGCTTCCGCTGGGTCTCTTCCTTCTGGTGGCGGCAGTGGGAGATGCCGGCGGCCTCCTCAAAGATCTCCCGCCGCTGGGTGCTCTTGGCGGACAGGATCTCGTCGATCTTGCCCTGACCGATGAGGGCGTAGCCCTCCTGACCCAGGCCGGTGTCCATGAAGAGCTCGTTCACGTCCCGCAGACGGACCTGCTGGTTGTCCAGAAAGTACTCGCTCTCTCCGGACCGGTAGTACCGCCGGGTGACCACGACCTCCTCCCTGCCCTCGGGCAGGATGCCGACGCAGCCGTCCAGGGCCAGGGACACCTGGGCAAAGCCCTGGCGCTTGCGGCCCTGGGTGCCGCCGAAGATCACATCCTCCATCCTGCCCCCCCGGAGCTGACGGGCGGACTGCTCTCCCAGGACCCAGCGGATGGCGTCGGAAATGTTGGACTTGCCGCTGCCGTTGGGGCCTACGATGGCAGTGAGAGGGTGGTCAAAGGAGAGAATGGTCTTGTCGGGAAAGGACTTGAATCCCTGTAATTCCAGTGCTTTCAGCCGCAAGGCGCTCTCCCCCTTTTAACAGATTATAATTCATTTTATTATAGCAACTTCTCAGGTGATTTGCAACGGGGAATTGTGGGGAACCCTATTATAAATAGAAAACCAGCCCTGTACATACCGTACAAGGCTGGTCAAAATCAAGGATTCAACTGGTCGATCTCTTTTTGCAGGTCCACCAGGAACTCTGCGGCAGGGATGCCGTCCATCTGGGTGTGATGGAACTGGAAGGATATGGGCAGGGTGGTCTTTCGCCATCCTCTGCGGTATCGTCCCCAGATCAGGAAGGGGTTGTTGTAGATCCCCGCATAGATGTTCACCGCCCCGTCGATCTCATGGTCTGCCAGGACGGACGTTCCAATGACCATGGCCCCTTCGCTGAGGTCATGGGGCTGGGCGGTCTCCCGGACCTGACCGGTGAGGGCCCGATAGTCCTGACAGAACCCCTCAAACCCATCGGTCACAGGGATATCACAGGTCTGGATGCCCCCCTCTGCAGTCTTCACAACCACACTCACCGCCAGACGGTCATAGGCCATCAGCTTGTCGCCCACCGGAAGGAGGAAGAAGTCCGCTCTCTTGGATGCCGCCCGGCCGATGGCCCAGCACAGGAGCATATTGAAGGAATATCCCTTTTTCCGGCGGAGCTTTACCAGACGGGTCACATCCAGGGTCTTGAACAGGGTCACCATGGGCATGGGGGCCTTCATCCAGAGGGCGAAGGCCTCGGCCCGTTTGGTTTCCCTTGGGTCCACTTCTCTGACCATGGGGTTAAGCTCCAAACAGGGTCTGGGCGTAGTGGACGGCCTCCATGGCGTCGGGGGCATAGTGGTCGGCCCCGATGGAGTCGGCGTAGTCCTGGGTGATGACCGCGCCGCCTACGATGACCTTGCAGTCAAGGCCGGCCTCCTTCACCTGGCGGATGGTCTCTGCCATGGCAGGGGCGGTGGTGGTCATGAGGGCAGACAGGCCGATGACGGGAATCTTTCTCTCCCGGGCGGTGGCCACGATGGTCTCGGGAGAAACATCCTTGCCCAGGTCCAGGACCCGGAAGCGGTAGCTCTCCAGGAGGACCTTGACGATGTTCTTGCCGATGTCGTGGATGTCACCCTTGACGGTGGCCAGGAGGATCTGAGGCTCACCACCGGTCTCAGCGGCGGGCAGGTAGTCCTTCAGAACGGCGAAGGCCTCCTTGGCGGCCTCGGCGCTCATGAGGAGCTGGGGCAGGAAGAGGGTGCCCTTCTCAAAGCCCTTGCCCACCTCATCCAGGGCGGGGACCAGCTCCCCGTTGATGATGTCCAGGATGGCCTTGCCGCTGTCGGCCAGGGTCTTGGCCTGGGCGGCGGACTTCTCCTTCAGGCCCTTGCACACCATCTGGCAGAGGGTCATGTCCCCCGTGTCGGCAGTCTTGGGTGCGGCGGCGGGAACAGGGGCGGACGCCACCGGGGCGGTGGTGTTCTGGTAGGTCTCCATGTAGTCCTGGCACTGGTCATCCAGACCGTTCAGGGCACGGTAGGCCTTGAAGGCTCCCATCATGAGCTCACTGAGGGGGTTGATGATGGAGCCGTCCAGGCCGCTCTGGAGGGCCTGGGTGAAAAAGCTCTCGTTGAGAAGCTCACGTCTGGGGAGGCCAAAGGACACGTTGGACACGCCCAGGGCGGTCTTCAGGCCCAGCTCGGACTTGGCCCGGCGGATGGTCTCCAGGGTGACCTTGGCGTTGTCCTTCCCGGCGGAGACCGGCATGGTCAGGCCGTCCACCAGCAGGTCCCGGCGGGGGATGCCCAGGGCCTCGGCCCGGTCCAGGATCTTCCTGGCGATGGCCAGACGGCCCTCGGCCGTTTCGGGGATGCCGTCGTCGTCCAGGCACAGGCAGACCAGGCCGCCGCCGTACTTCTTCACCAGGGGGAGGATGGCGTTGAGACTCTCCTCCTTGCCGTTGACGGAATTGATGAGGGCCTTGCCGTTGTAGCGGCGGAGGGCCCGCTCCATGGCCTCGGGGTTGGCGGTGTCCAGCTGGAGGGGCAGACCGGTGACCTCCTGGATGGCCTCCATGGTCCGGGTCAGGACGGCGGGCTCGTCGATGCCAGGCAGGCCCACGTTCACATCCAGGATGTGAGCGCCGGCGTCCTCCTGCTTGAAGGCCTCGTTGAGGACGTAGTCGGTGTCACCCTCCCGGAGGGCGGCCTGGAGCTTCTTTTTGCCGGTGGGGTTGATGCGCTCGCCGATGATGACCGGGTCCTTGCCGTCCATCACCACCGCCTGGCAGTAGGAGGAGATGATACAGGCGTCCTTCTGGGTCACCACAGGCAGGGGGATATCTCGGGTGGCCTCGATGAGGGCCTTTAAATGAGCAGGGGTGGTGCCGCAGCAGCCGCCCATAACGGTGGCCATGGGGGCCAGAGGGAGCATCTGCTGGGCGTAGTCGGCAGGAGACACGTCATAGACCGTCTTGCCCCCCTCGCTTCTGGGCAGACCTGCGTTGGGCTGGAGGAGCAGAGGGGTGGAGGCATCCGCCCACATCTGTTCAAAGACCCCGGCCATTTCCTTGGGGCCCAGGCCGCAGTTCAGGCCAAACAGATCAACACCCATGCCCTCCATGAGGGCCACCATGGCCCGGGGAGAGCCGCCGGTGAGGAGCTTGCCGGTGGTATCGAAGATGCAGCTGGCGAAGATGGGCAGGTCGGCGTTTTCCTTGGCTGCCACCAGGGCGGCCTTCATCTCATACAGGTCGCTCATGGTCTCAATGAGGATGGCGTCGGCCCCGGCCGCCTGGGCGGCGGCGATGGTCTCGGCAAAGAGGGAGACAGCCTCCTCGAAGTCCAGGTCGCCGTAGGGCTTTAAGAGCTTACCCGTGGGGCCGATGTCGGCCAGCACATAGCCGTCGGTGACACCGGCCTGGTCCATGGCCGCCCGGACATTGGCCACAGCGGCAGTCATGACCTCCTGAGGGGTCAGGCCGTAAGGGGCCAGCTTGGGGGCGCTGGTGCCGAAGGTGTTGGTGGCGATCAGGCGGCAGCCGGCCTCCAGATACTGCCGGTGGACGTTCTGAACGGCCTCCGGGTTCTGGATGCTCCACACATCGGGCAGCAGACCGTCAGGAAGGCCCGCCGCCTGGAGCATGCTGCCCAGGCCGCCGTCCAGATAATAACGTTTTTCCTTGATCGCTTCTAAAATGGGTTTCATGGGTCAGGACCCCTTTCTTAAAGCTTGTCGGAAAAGGCAAGCCTTTTCCGACAGGTCAATCTGCCCGGAAGGGGCAGTCTGTTTTCTTACATCGCATACACTTCTGGCCGCAGGACTCCTCGGGCCGGTCGCTGACCCCCACCAGGGCGGTGATGGATTTTTCCGGCACCAGCATCCCCGCCTGGGTGAGACTCAGGCCCAACCGGCGGGGGGCATCCAGCAGGTCCAGGACCTCCTGCTGATGGGATAGGTCCCAGTCCCCATAGCCGGGGCTGAAGGGCGGGGTCAGGTACTCCCCCCCTTCCAGCGGGAGACCCTCCACATAGTCGGCGGCCAGCTGGTCCAGCCAGGCGGCGCACACCGCCTGACCCACTGCCGCCTGGGCCATGTTCCGAACGCTCCACCGGCGCAGAAGCCGGTCGGCCTCGGACCCCAGGGTAATGGCGTACAGAATGACCTCGTTACAGTGCCGCAGATGATGGGCCAGATCCCGGCTGTGGGCCGTGAACCGGTCGGCCGCCATCCGGCGGCCCAGGAACCGAGGGGTGATCCCCCTGGCAAGTTCCTCCTCACAGGCATCCGCCAGGGCGGACACCTCCGGCGGCATGGGATTTCTTCCATAGCCCAGATACCGGGCGATCTCCTGTCGGTCCAGCATATCAGCGGCCCAGGACCTTGGAGAGGTTGTCCATGAGGGCGGCAGCCACGTCGGGCTTGTTCATGGTGTACACATGAACGCCCCGGATGCCGTTGGCCACCAGGTCCACCATCTGCTCACAGGCGTAGACGATGCCCGCCTGCTTCATGGCGTCGGGACGGTCCCGGAACTTGTCCAGGATCATCCGGAACCGGTTGGGCAGGGTGGTGCCGGACAGGGACAGGATGCGGGTCATCTGGGCAGCGTTGGTGACGGGCATGATACCCGCCAGCACAGGGACCTTGATCCCCAGCCGCTGGGCCTTCCATAAAAAGCTGTAGAGGGCGCTGTTGTCAAAGAACATCTGGGTGGTCAGAAAGTCCACCCCGCAGTCCACCTTTTCCTTCAGGTGGAGCAGGTCCTCCTCATGGCTGCGGCTCTCCACGTGGCACTCGGGGTAGCAGGCCGCGCCGATGGCGAAGCCGCCGAAGGCCTTGATCTCCTCCACCAGCTCATAGGCGTAGCGGTAGTCCCGGGGGGCGTTGGGGTCGTAGCCGGGGGGATAGTCACCCCGGAGGGCCAGGATGTTCTCGATGCCGGCAACCTTCAGGTGCTCCAGTTCCTGGTGGATGCGGTCCCGGCTGGAGGACACGCAGGTCAGGTGGGCCAGGGCAGGGACCTTGTGGCCGGCCTGGAGGATCCGGGCGATCTCGGCGGTGTAGGCCGAGGTGCCGCCCCCTGCCCCGTAGGTGACGCTCATGAAGTCGGGCTTCAGCTCGGCGATCTGCTCGGCAGCGAAGCGGACGGTGTCAAAGTCCGTGTCCTTCTTGGGCGGGAAGACCTCGAAGGACAGGGTAACGGATTTTTCATTCCAGAGATTGCTGAGTTTCATGGGGATCTCTTCTTTCTTTATGCAGGGATATCACTCTCTTCCCGTCCGGCCAGGCGGATACCCGCCAGGACGATGGCACAGACGAACCAGAAGATCAGCATGACACGGGGGTAGTTCCACAGGTAGTCGGCCATGCCGCACAGCAGGCAGCCCATAACGGCGGAGGTGCCTCCGATGATGGCCATGCGGACCTGGGGATCGCAGGTGGCTTTGGCCACCGCCTTGACCCCCTTCTTCACCGTCCAGAGCATACCGCCCAGGAAGGTAACGATGCCCAGCAGACCGGTCTCGCACCAGACCTGCAGGTACATATTGTGGCAGTGGACGAACTTGTCGTGGCCATGGAACAGACCCAGGTCGCTGATGGCAGACCGGACCGCATCGGCGCCCAGACCGGCGCCCAGGATGGGCCGCATGGTCAGGAACTCACCGGCAGCATAGTACAGGGGGAAGCGGCTGCTGGTGGAACTGTCAGAGAAGTTAAAGATACTGAGGATGCGGTTGAACACGGTCTCCGGCAGGAAGGGGATGGCGGCGCACACCACGAAGATGGCGGCGGGGATGATCTTCCGGTTCCACAGCAGGACAAAGATGGCAGCGGCGAAGGCCAGACCCAGCCAGGAGGCACGGGAGTAGGTCATGATCATGGCCACACAGCCCAGACCGGCGCTGCCAAAGCCCAGGAAGCGGCCAAACCAGCCCTTGCTCCCCAGCATCAGGGCGATGGCCAGAGGGATGAGCATCAGCAGGACCTGGGCGAAGGTGTTGGGGTTGTCAAAGAAGGCCTCCACGCGGCCGGGCATATATTTGTTCAGGCTCTGGGTCATGTCCACATAGGATTCATTGACCTCCACACCCATGATGCGCTGGTAGAAGCCGTAGAGAGACATGACGACAAGGCCCACCGAGGAAAAGCCCAGCAGACGCATGAGATGCTCCCGCCGCTGGACGGTGCTTACGATGACGATCACGCAGAGGATGGCTGCCCCGTAGTACTTCAGGAAGCGGAAGGAGGCGTCCGGGTAGGCCGACAGAGGCCAGGCCAGGACCACAGCCGCCCCAAAGGCCACCAGCCAGGGACCCAGAGAGGCGATGTCCAGGCCCCAGTCCTTCCGGCGCATCCCGGAGAAGATGGCCAGGACCAGACCGCCGCCGTAGACCAGCAGGCTGTAGGCATTGTTCCAGTTCTCAAAGGGGATCACCAGAATGGCCAGCATAAGCCAGCTGATGACAACCGGGGTGTTCTCCACCACGGAGAAGGCCAGCTGGGCAAAAAAGCTCCCCTCAAAGGCGGCCTCAAACTTCTTGTAGATAGCGTGAAGGATCTTCGTGGGAATATTGATGAGGAAGGTCAGGCCCCGGCAGAGAAGGCTGTCCTTCCACGCCTTGTCCAGGGTCCCCTCCCGGATGATAAACTGAACGATCCCGCTGCCGTCGCACCAGCGACGGATCAGGTCGGCAATGCCCCGGATGACAGCGGCCAGACGGCTGCCCTCATACCAGGCGCACAGCTGCCGCCACAGGGGGGCAAGAAGTTGGCACAGGATACTGCTCCGCACCGTTTCCACGAGGGATCACTCCTTTCTTTGGGTTTTGCGATGGGCTCAATGGTTTCGGTTCTTATACCAGTACAGCAGAGACAGCAGGAAGAACTGCTTCTTACAGACCAGGTCGGCCACGATCTGCTTGTTCCGGCCCAGCCCCTTGGGCTGGATGGCCTGGATGGCCTGGGCCATCTCTGCCCGGGCGCAGATCTCCTTGACCTTCCGACGCTTTTCCGCCAGAGGGGCAGGGTTGCTGGCGGCGAACTCGTTGCCGATGGCAATGAGCAGGCCGGACCAGTTGGAGTTCTCCTTCCACAGGGGGAGGTTGTCTCCCAGGCCGTGCTTTTCCGCCAGGGCGGCCTTGGCCTCCATGAACCGGGTAAAGGTCTGCATATAGTCCTTCAGGTACCGGCGGGTAACGGACACGGGGTTCTGGAGGTAGTAGTACACGGGCTGGCCGATCATGGCCAGCTTCTGGGCATAGCAGAAGTACTCCAGCAGGAAGAGCTCATCCTCCAGATAGGCCCCCTCAAAGGTGATGTTGTGGTCCAGAATGATATCCTTGGAGAAGAGGAACCGCCAGATAAAGCCGTTGAGGACCTCATCGGGCTTGCCCATCCGCTCGCCCATAAGGCGGTCGATGAACCCGGTGCGGATCTCAGCCGGGCCATAGACCCCAGGGGGCATGGCACCGGGGGCAGAGGCCTCCCGGCCGTCCACCTCCACCAGGATGTGGGCGCCGCCGGCGGAGTCAGCCCCGTTGGCGGTGAGGGCCTCGTACATGTTGGCCAGGGCGTCCAGGGGGAGCCAGTCGTCGGAGTCGGCAAAGGCGATGTACTTGCCCTTGGCCTCGGCCATACCCAGGTTCCGGGCAGAGCTGACACCTCCGTTGGGCTTGTGGAAGACCCGGACACGGGGGTCCTCGGCGGCGATCCGGTCGCAGAGGGCCCCGCTCTGGTCAGGGGAACCGTCCTCCACCAGGAGAAGCTCCAGGTCGGTGAAGGTCTGGTTCAGAATGGAATCGGTACACTTGCGCAGAAAAGCCTCTGCCTTGTATACCGGAACGATAACAGAAATTTCTGCCATGAAAAAACCTCCGGTTTTTTGAAGTAAGAAGTAATAGTGAAGAGTGAATAGTGGATGTATTGCACAAAGCGCAATGATTTGAAATCATTCGCCTACGGCGAATACCGCAGCTTATTCACTATTACCTATTACTTATTCCCTCACTGAACGCCGCAAGCAGCCTTCAGCTGCGCAGCGCGGTCAGTGCTCTCCCACAGGACGCCCAGGTCCTCACGGCCCATGTGGCCGTAGGCAGCCAGCTTGCGGTAGATGGGCTTCTGCAGGTCCAGATCACGGATGATGGCAGTGGGACGCAGGTCGAAGACCTGCTGGACGGCGTTCTCCAGGACCTCGTCGGAGACGGTGCCGGTGCCGAAGGTCTCCACCAGGACGGAGACAGGACGGGCCACGCCGATGGCGTAGGCCAGCTGGACCTGGCAGCGCTGGGCCAGACCGGCAGCCACCACGTTCTTGGCCACCCAGCGGGCGGCGTAAGCGGCGGAGCGGTCC
>JAFXCU010000196.1 GCA_017521345.1 Ruminiclostridium sp.
CGCCCAGCTTATAGGTGCGGCCGGTATAGAACAAGATGCGTTCCGTGGTCGTGGTCTTACCTGCATCAATATGCGCCATGATACCGATATTTCGGGTATTCTCAAGTGAGTATTCTCTCGGCATAGAAGCGCTCCTTCTTTACCAACGGAAATGAGCAAACGCCTTGTTGGCTTCAGCCATCTTGTGGGTGTCTTCGCGCTTCTTCACGGAGGCGCCGGTGTTGTTCACGGCGTCCATGATCTCGTTGGCGAGACGCTCCTTCATGGTTTTTTCGCTGCGCTTACGGGCGTAGCCAACCAGCCAGCGCAGACCCAGGGTCTGACGACGCTCGGGACGAACTTCGATGGGCACCTGATAGGTGGCGCCGCCGACACGGCGAGCCTTGACTTCCAGGGCGGGCATGATGTTGTTCAGAGCCTCGGTGAAAACTTCCAGGCCGTTGCGGCCAGTCTTATTCTGGATGATCTCGAAGGCATCGTAAACGACCTTCTGGGAAACACCCTTTTTGCCGTCCAGCATAACGCCGTTGATGAGCTTGGTCACCAGGACGCTGTTGTACATAGGATCGGGCAAAATTTCTCTTTTGGGAACGTTACCTCTTCTGGGCACTTTGCTTCCCTCCTTCATTATGAAATGATCTCACAGGTACTCGACGGCTCCTGTGCCGCCGTTGCGCCCCGAGGTTAGTTATATATAACCAACAGGGCACTGTTGGGGAACTTACTTCTTACCCGCCTTGGGTCTCTTGGCGCCGTACTTGCTGCGGCCCTGACGACGGCCGTCAACGCCCTGGGCGTCCAGAGTGCCGCGGATGATGTGGTAACGAACGCCGGGCAGGTCCTTGACACGGCCGCCGCGGATCATGACCACGGAGTGCTCCTGCAGGTTGTGGCCGACACCGGGGATGTAAGCGGTGACTTCGTAGCCGTTGGTCAGACGCACACGGGCGATCTTACGCAGTGCGGAGTTGGGCTTCTTAGGAGTAGAAGTACGAACTGCGGTGCAGACGCCTCTCTTCTGGGGGGAGGGCTGATCGGTCTCCTTGTTCTTCAGGGTGTTCAGGCCCTTCTGCATGGCGGGAGAAGTGGACTTGTAAGTCACCTTGTCTCTGCCCTTGCGAACCAGCTGGTTAAAAGTAGGCATGAATTTTCCTCCTTTCCTCAAATATGGGAAATTATTTATATTCTAACCGGATGAGGCTTTCCTCATACGGCGAATACCGGATTTAGTCCACGATGGCTGCCACGGCACTTCCCACGGCGATGCCGCAGGCTGCACCCAGCGCTGTCATGGAGGGGACGTGGACCACCTCGATGCCGCTTTCCTGGCAGAGGTCGGCCACAGGCTCGGTCACCCGGGGATCGGCATTGTCAGCCAGATAGACCTTCCGGGCGGCACCGTTTTTCAGGGCACGGGTCACCTGCTTGGCCCCTGTCACTTTTTTTGCTGTTTTCAGGTCGGTCAGCATAGCGTGTCCCTTTCCCTTTCGGCGTACTTGGCGGTGGTTCCTGCCTTTTTTACCAGTTAGAACAGTTCACCGCAATTTCGTATTTTAGCACAAGGTCAACAGTTCGTCAAGTAGTGAGAAAGTGATAAGATACCAAGATATTGTGGCTGGCTTTGTTCACTTTGTCCGTGTCAAGGGTGTCAAGTTTTCCTTTGGGGCGCAAGGGTTTGCTGCAGAGCTTTAACCTCCAAAAGCAACCCACCAGGATACCCCCAGGGCCACAAGCACCTGGGCAGCAAGGATGGCGGGCATTCCCAGCTTAAAACTCCAGTGGCGGGTCTTGTGGCGGAACAGGCTCATGCCCAGGATGGCCCCCAGGCTGCCGCCCAGGGCGGCAGAGAGGAACAGGGTCTTTTCCGGGATGCGCCAGCCGTGGCTGGCGGCTCTCCATTTGTCAATGCCCATCAGGGCGAAAGCCAGGATGCTCCAGATCAGCACCCACAGCAGGATGTATGTGGTCATGGTTCTTCCTCCTTCTTTCGGGGGGCCTCCCCGGCGATCTCCCGGGCGGTGTCGGTCTGGCGGGAGGCAAAGCGGATCATATTCCGCCCGTACCGCTCCCGGAGCTGGTCCATGGTCCGCTCCAGCTTCTCCTGCTTCTCCCGCTTGGCAGAGGCCTGGGGTGCAAAGAGGTCGATCTGGTCTCCGGCCTCATCCTCGGGCAGCAAGCCCTGGGCGGTGATGGTGATGGCCCGGACAGGGGCCGACCAGCTCCAGCAGCCTTCGATGAGCTCCATGGCACAGCGGATGATCTCCCGGGACACATTGGTGGGGGCATCGGTCTTTTTCTGGCGGCTCACCGTCTTGAACTCCGGGCTGCGGAGAGACACCTGAACGGTGGTGCACTTCATCTCATGGCGACGGAGACGGGCGGCCACTCGCTCGGAAAGCATCTGGACCCCGGCCCGGATCTCCTCCTCCCCCCGAAGGTTCCGGCGGAAGGTGTTGCCGTTGCCCACGGACTTGGGGGGCGGTTCCGATCCGGCAGGCCGCACCGGGCTGTGCTCTGCTCCGGTGGCATAGTCATGGAGCTGAGCCCCATGCTTGCCCAGAAGGCGCACCAGGTTGTCCCTTGGTGTGTTGGCCAGGTCCCCAATGGTATGGATGCGATGCTGGGCCAGGGTGCCGGCCGAGGCCCTGCCCACAAAGAGCAGGTCGGTCACCGGCAGGGGCCAGACCATGGAGGGCACGTCCTCCCGGCGGATCACCGTGGTGGCATCCGGCTTCTTGTAATCACTGCCCAATTTAGCAAATACTTTATTAAATGATATTCCCACGGAGCAGGTCAGGCCCAGTTCATTTTTCATGTCTTCTCGGAGTCGGTCAGCCAGGGCCACCGGGTCCCCTCCGAAGAGGTGAAGGGTGTGGGTCACGTCCAGCCAGCTCTCGTCGATGCCGAAGGGCTCCACCAGGTCGGTATACCGGTTGAAGATCTCCCGGGACAGCTGGGAATAGTACCGATACTTGTCGTGGTGGGCGGGGAGCAGGATCAACTCCGGACACTTCC
>JAFXCU010000197.1 GCA_017521345.1 Ruminiclostridium sp.
CCCAGCACATCCCGGCCGATGATGCCTGCCGGGATGGCCTTTTCTTGGATCACTGTGGGCGTCTCATAGCCGCAGTCGGCCAGTGCCGACAGGATGGGCGCCCGGATCCCAAGAGACTGAAAGCTCTTCATGGGTATGTTGGTTCCTTTCTGCTTCCCTCCGGACAGATCAAATCATCTATCCGGCAGGGTCTGACCCTTGTAGGGGCCGATGCCTTCATCGGCCCACTCACCGGGAAGCGTTCCTAGATTAAAATGGATTGCCTTCCTCTTCCAGGAAGTAGGTCGCCTCCATGTCGGCCACAGACAGGGCGAAGGCGAGGGGGTACTTGGCAAAGGCCTTGCCCACCGTCCGGCTGTCCTCGGTGCCGGAGAAGCCCATGTGCCAGCGGATGGCCATGGCTTCCTCCCGGGTGAGGCGGACGTACCCGTTGACGATATACACCGACTTTTCCCCGTGGCCATAGGGCAGCGGATCGTCAAAGGTGTAGGTGGGGACCTGGGTCCATCGGCCGTCCTCCCCCTTTACGTTTCGGGTGGAGGGCTTGTAGCAGCCGATCTTGCACACATCGTGGAGCAGGGAGACCAGGGCAATGGACTCCGGGCTGTATTCCAGGCCGTACAGGTCGGTGACCCGCTCTCTGGAAAGATAATCAGCCAGGCAGTGGTAGACATTCAGGCTGTGCTCACACAGGCCCCCGGCGTAAGCGCCGTGGTACTTGGCAGAGGCCGGAGCCGTGAAAAAGTCGCTCTTGTTCATGAGGTAGTCCAGCAGGGCCTCGGCACCCTCCCGGTGGATGTTTTCCCGAAAGATCTCAATGAATTCTTCTCGTGCGGACATGGCGTGTTCCTCCTCTGTCTGTCTATGGGCACAATACTCCACAATAATAACAATAATATTGTATTGTACCACACCGGATGAAAATTTTCACGGGTTTTTCCTGGGACAGAAAAGAAAACTTGCCCGATGGGAATCCCCTCCCTTCGGGCAAGTGTCACAAACGATTATTTCTTCTCGGGGAACATCCCTTCCTCCCGGAGTTTGGCCGAGATGTAGGCATAGCTCTCGTCGTTGTGGGGCAGCAGGCAGTAGGAGCAGTCCTTCCGGCCGTTGCGCATCACGAAAGCGCCGCCGCACTTGGGGGAGCGGTACAGGGGGCAGTAGCAGAAGAGGCAGTTGAAGTCCTCCTCCTTCACGTCGTTGTGGCAGGGGAAATACTCGCACTCCCGGTTCTGGAACCAGGTATAATGTCTTCCTTTCAGGTCCATGAGGGGCCCTCCTTTTCTATGTTATGCAATGTCGTAGGTTTCTTTCCAGGTTTTCAGTGCCTCCCGGCCCTCCTGGGTGACCGGCATGATCCACCGCCAGGAGCGGAAATAGCGGATGCAGAGCCAGGTTTTGATGTAGTCCTCGGAAATGAGCATCAGGGCGTAGACCACCGGGAAGGGCAGGCGGAACACATAGGCCGCCAGGAAGGTCACCGGGACGGACAGGAACCACAGGCAGCCCATGTCGTATTTGACGCCAGTGACCGTGTCGCCCCCGGCCCGGTAAATGCCCACGATGGCGATGTATGGGATATTCCGGATGGTCATGTGGGCGGAGTAGATGATGAGGATGTAAATGGCGCTGGTGTAGGTGATCTCCGACAGGGCCCCGCCGGTGTTGAACAGGTGGATGAGGGGTTCCCGGACAGCGATGAGGACCAGACCCAGGATGCCGGAGGCGGCAGGCTCCGCCACCATGAACCGGCGGGACTGCTCCACCCCCTGATGGATGTTGCCGGCACCCACGGAGTTGCCCACCATGATGGCGCAGGCAGAGCACAGGCCAATGAGGAGGGAGAAGGCGATGTTCTCAAAGGTGCGGACGATGGTCACCGCCGCATAGTACTCATAACCCAGGTTGGAGTAGATGAGGTTCAGGGCCACGGTGCCCATGCCCCAGGCCACCTCGTTGATGACCACCGGGTTGGCCTTTTGGAAGTACTCGGTGAGCATCCCCTTGTTGAAGTCGAAGAACTCCCGGATGGGGCCGATGAGGATATTCTTCTGCCAGACCGACACCGCCACCACGAAGGCCAGGCCCGCCCAGGCGGAAATGGCGGTGGCCCAGGCGGCACCGGCGATGCCCATGGGCTCAAAGCCCCACTTGCCAAAGATCATGGCGTAGTCCAGGCAGATGTTCAGCACGGTGGTGAGACAGGCGGTGACCATGGGGAGCTTCACCCGTCCCGTGGACCGGAGAAGGGCGCCGATCATGCTCACTGCCATCTGGGCCACATAGGACCAGCCGGCGATGCGCAGGTAGGCGGCTCCCTCTGCCACCACCTCGGGGGTGCGGTTGAAGAGGGCCATGGCCCACGCCGGGGCCCCCACACAGATGGCAGTAAACATCAGAGAGAGGACCATCACCAGGGACATGGCGATGCCGAAGACCCGGTGGATGCCCTTGACGTCCTTCACCCCCCAGTACTGGGCGTAGAACAGGGTGGCCCCGGAACAGAAGCCGAACTGGCAGATGTTCAGCAGCCAGGCCCACTGGGTGGCCATACCGATGGCCGACAGGGGGACATCCCCCAGCTGGCCCACCATGAGGGTGTCCACCAGGGCGAAGGAACTGATGAGCAGGTTTTGGATGGCCACTGGCAGGGCCAGCCGCATGGCCATGGACCAAAAGACCGGGTCCCGCCAGCGGGGTTTGGGAAGCGCCACGGGGGACCCTCCTCTCTGAATGGATTTCGTAAGGTTATATTATACTACGTCTGCTCCCTATGGGCAAGGAAAACGAATTTAATACTTTTTTCAGAAATCCTTAATGGAACTTTTCCCTTTGGCTGGTAAGATGGGTACAGCAACCACCGGAAAGGATGAAATCAACATGAAACGAATCCCCTGGCTCTTCGGGATCTACTGCCTCCTGCTGGTGTGGATCATCCTGTTCAAGCTGTCCTTCTCCCTGGAGGACCTCCAGTCCCTGATGGGACAGCGGAGCATCAACCTGATCCCCTTTCACTATGAGGACGATATGCGCTTTGCCCGCTTTCACTGGACAGAAGTGTGGGAGAATGTCCTGGTGTTCATTCCCTTTGGCATCTATCTGAAACTCCTGGATGTCCCCAGCAGACGAGCCATCCTGATTGGTTTTCTCTCCAGTCTGACTCTGGAGACAGGACAGTATCTCGGCGCTCTGGGCGCTTTTGACATCACTGACCTGCTCACCAACACCCTGGGCACTGCCATAGGCGTTCTGGTGTATCGCCTGGCCGTGAAGGTCTTCCGCAGTGAGGAACGGGCCAGCAAAGTCCTGGGTGCGCTGGCCTTCATAGGGACAGGTTTCCTTTTGGCTCTGATCGCCGTTCTGGCTGCGGCAAACTGAGAAGGGACCTTCCATCATCCCATCAAAAAAGTTGCAAATAAGGGGTTGACAAATCAGGAAGGGCATGGTAAACTCTCAATCAGTTAGCCAGTGCTAACACGCATAAAACCCTTATCTTTGAACAGAATAGAACCATCCGGCGTCCTGCGGGACGCTTCCCTTTGACTCGATAGTTAGCAAAGGCTAACAAAAGAAAGGAGAGTTCCCATGAGTGTCGTCATCCTGGGCGGAAACGAATGTATGGTCCGCCAGTATAAAGATCTGTGCAAGGAATACCAGTGCTCCGCCAAGGTCATTTCCAAGATGACCGGCACCCTGAAGAACCGCCTGGGGAGCCCCGATCTGCTGGTGATGTTCACCGACACCATCTCCCACAAGATGGTCAAGTGCGCCCTCAGCGAGATCAAGGGCCAGAACCCTGCCATCGCCCGGTCCAAATCCAGCTCCATGGCCGCTCTCCGGAACATCCTGGAGACCCACGCCGGCTGAGGGCACGCCTATGTCAGCTGAGTATATCATCCGCCACGGAGCCCCTACCCTGGCAGGGATCAAAACCGGGAACCTCTTCCCCTGTTCCTTCCATGACCGGAAAGACTTCCAGGATGACCTGCGCCGGATGAACCAGGTGCTGGTCCCAAGGGGCCTTCGCCTGATCCCCCTGCGGATGGAGGAAGGTAAGCCCTCCTCTATCTCTTCCGTCCGGCCAGCCTGGACCGGGACCTGGCCGACGAGACCGCCCGGGACCTGCTGCGGCAGGCGGGCTATGCCGACCTCCGCCAGCGCCCCTGCCTGCGGGAACTGGCCCGTCGGCTGAAGGAACACAACGAGTTTCCCCATGAGATCGGCCTCTTTCTGAGCTATCCGCCGGAAGATGTCCGGGGCTTCATCTACCACCAGGGCAAATGCAGCAAGTGCTCCGGCTGCTGGAAGGTCTATGGAGACGAGGCGGCCGCCAAAGAGCGGTTCGCCGCCTACAAAGCCTGCACCGCCAGCCTCTGCCAGCGCCACGCCCACGGCGACGGCCTGGAACACCTGACGGTACCCACCCCATCGTAATCCATGTCTGAACGGCTGCCCCGTTCAGCTCCTCTCTTTTCGCCCGCCGTCTCTCCGGCGGCGGGCACCTCTCTTAACGATTATTTTTCTTGGCTTGGAAAGCGCCCTCTTCGGAGGGCGTTTTCCTTTTGCGCACAAGCCTCGCAGAGTTCGCTGTCCGCAGACAGCGAAAAAAGTCCAATTATCTTTTCCGGCGGCGTGTACGTCGGAAAAGATACTGCTCAGGCCGCCAGTGTGGGGCCTTTGGCCCTGCGCGCAGCGGCCTGCCATCTCACACAAATAAAAGGAGCGAGGAAAATCCTCGCTCCTTTTATTTGGCTTAAAGATCCTGGTACTTCTTGTTGCCCTTCAGGGCCTTCATACGGATCTCGTGGTTCAGGATGCGCTTGCGCAGACGCAGATTCTGGGGGGTGACCTCCAGCAGTTCATCGTCAGCCAGGAACTCCAGGCACTGCTCCAGGGACATCTGGCGGGGGGGAATCAGGCGGAGGGCCTCGTCAGAGCCGGAGGCACGCATGTTGGTCAGCTGCTTCTTGCGGCAGACGTTCACGGTGATGTCCTCGGCCTTAGGGCACTCGCCGACAACCATGCCGCCGTAGACGGGGGTGCCGGGGCTGATGAACATGGCGCCGCGGTCCTGGGCGCCGAAGATGCCGTAGGCCACGGCGTCGCCGGTCTCGAAGGCGATGAGGGAGCCGGTGTTTCGACGGCTGACCTCGCCCTTGTAGGGGGCGTAGGTCTCAAAGACGGAGGCCATGATGCCCTCGCCCTTGGTGTCGGTGAGGAACTCGTTGCGGTAGCCGAACAGACCACGGGAGGGGACCAGGAACTCCAGCTTCATACGGTTGCCCACGGGGGTCATGGACAGGAACTCACCCTTACGGGCGCCCAGCTTTTCCATGACGGAGCCCACGTTGTCGGAGGGCACATCGGCCACCACACGCTCGATGGGCTCGCAGCGGACCCCGTCGATCTCCTGGTACAGGACACGAGGGGGAGAGACCTGGAACTCATAGCCCTCACGGCGCATGGTCTCAATGAGGATGGACAGGGACATCTCACCGCGGCCGGCCACGTTGAAGGAGTCCATGGAACCCTCCACCTCGGAGACACGGAGGGACACGTCCTTCATGGTCTCACGGAAGAGGCGCTCACGGATCTGGCGGGAGGTGACGAACTTACCCTCCTTGCCGGCGAAGGGGGAGTCGTTGATGGCGAAGGTCATCTCCAGGGTGGGAGCGGAGATCTTGACGAACTCCATGGGCTCCACGGCGGTGGGGGTGCAGATGGTGTCGCCGATGGTGATCTCGCCGATGCCGCTCATGGCGATGATCTCACCGGCGGCAGCCTCGGTGACGGGGGTGCGGGCCAGGCCGTCGAAGGTGTACAGGCTCACGGCCTTGGCCTTCTTCACCTGGTCGGGG